>JACAFE010000025.1 GCA_013388435.1 Nitrospirota bacterium
ATGAGATAATATCTAAACCTATCTCACCGTCTCAATTACTTAAGAAAATAAGAAATATGCTTTCAAATTGAAGTTTATAAATAATTTTTCGGGTTAATGAATTATTTCTGCTGTGAAATAATATAGTTCAGCATCTTTCCATGCATCTGAAGGCAATCCTGCTTTATAGCATATCTGTTTTAAAAAGGTCTCTCTGTCCCAGCCAAATTCAACAGGAACCTGTGGTAAGAGTATGCCACTATGGTTATATTTTCTGATTACAAGACCATGTTTTCCTATAATTATGTTATTAACATTCCTGACTGGCAGTAATGGCGATAAAATAGTGATTTCTATATCAAGATCTTTAAGTTCATCTTTTGTAATAGGCATAAAACGCGGGTCTTCAGTAGCAGCAGAAATTGCATTCTCAATTACTGATTTATAAAGAGGCATATATGGTTGTATGTGACCGATGCATCCTCTTAATTGTCCTTTTTCTTTAATTGTTACAAAAACAGCTCCATCGGTTTTGAACTTTGGATTTTTTATTTCTTTATCTATAATTTTGTTTTTTGTAACATATTCCCGGATTGCATCTCTTGCAAGAGCAATTAGTTCTTTTTTCTCCTCATCTGTCAGAGGTTCTTTGAATAAGCCAATGGATGCATAACCAACGACTCTTCCTTTATCGCCTGTAACATCGCCTGAATTTGCATATTTAAAAGTTGCTCCAATATTTGCTCCAGCCATTCTCGCAGCCTCAAGAGCTATAATTAACGAATACCCTCCACAAAATTCTCCTTCACCTGTTTTAAGAAGATTTTCAGCATCTTTCAGAGAAAGCCTTTCAATTGCTGAGATAACCTTACTATCCATTTCCTTTGCCTTTTCATAATTATGATAATGTGATAAGTCAGTGCTTGCTATAATTATGGTTTTTTCATCGAGAATTTCGGATATTTTTGATGTAAGATGAGAGAATGTTTTCCTTGAAGGAGAGCCTACAAGTATCGGTATTATGGTAAAATCTTTCAAAACAGTCTGTAGAAAAGGCAACTGCACCTCGAGTGAATGTTCTTTTTCAAAAGCTTCGGGAAAGAATTTTACATCCGCCTCTTCATTTAACAAATCTTCTGCAAGTTTTTCATTAATACGGACATCTCCAAGAGGTGTTTTGAAAAAACCTTTTGTATAGACAGATGCTCCATTAAAACCTTTGTGATGGCTTGGTCCGATTAAAATAACTTTGTTTATGTCTTTGCCTTCAAGTTGTTTATAGCCAGAAGCTGCCACTTGACCTGAATATATATATCCTGCATGAGGGGATACAAGGGCTATAATTCTTTCAGGTGACTTTACTCTGGTAACTTTTGAAAGAAATTCCTGAAGAATTTTCTGGAGACTTTCCTTATCGGCAGGGTAAAAAGAACCTGCAACCACAGGTTCTTTGCCGGATACTTTACATGCAAATAATATTAAGAACAAGGGTATTAATAATAAAAATACATTTTTAATCATCCTCGACCCTCCTCCAGAACATTGCTTCATGCAATTGTTCATTGGTTTTCTCAGCTTTTGAGTCTTCTTTAAGAAGTAGAAAAGACCATAAAAATACGAAAGCTTTTAATAAATCTCTTCTTGTCATTTTTTAACTCCATATTCCCGAAATACTGGTATTACAGAATTTACATTTGCCATTTAAAATATTGTTCTTGATTATCTGATATCCTGTTCTTTCAATCAGAATTTTTTTACAGACAGGGCAATATGTATTTTCTGCCTCGTTTCTTACATTTCCAATATAAACAAATTTTAATCCGGCATCCATAGCTGTTTTTCTTGCATTTTTTAGCGTCTCAACAGGCGTTGGAGGCAAGTTTGTTAGTTTATAGTGAGGGAAGAACCTCGAGAAATGCAGAGGCACATCAGAGCCGAGATTTTTCACAATCCATCTGCACATTTCATTGATATTCTTTATTTCGTCATTCAAGGTTGGGATAACAAGATTTGTAATCTCAAGCCAGACTTTCTCTTCTTTTAAAATAATTAGAGAATTCAATACATATTTAAGGCTTCCATTGCATATCTTATCGTAAAAATCTTCTGTAAAAGCTTTCAGATCAATGTCAGCAGCATCCATATATTTGCAAAGTTTTCTTAGAGGTTTTTCATTGATATAACCGCATGAATGCATGGTGTTTTTGATATCGCTATTTTTTGCTTTAAGAGCAGTATCAAACATATATTCATAGAAGGCAGTGGGCTCTGTATATGTGTATGCGATTGATCTGCAATTGTAAATTCTGGCATTATTTACAACTTTATCAGGAGGTAAATCATAAGTATCGGTTTCTTCAGGTTTAGCCTGTGAAATTTGCCAGTTCTGACAGAATTTGCAACTCAGGACACAACCTGCTGTTGCAATGGAAAATGCTTTTGTGCCTGGTAAAAAATGAAAAAAGGGTTTCTTTTCTATGGGGTCAACATGAACAGCACATGGTTTTCCATATACAAGGCTGTACAATCTGCCGTCTTTATTGATTCTTGTCCTGCAACGGCTTGTCTGATTAACATCAAGAACACAACCATTCGGGCAAAGTTCACATTGAACTACCTTACCCATATCTCTATTATACTCTTTTAAAAGTAATTTTTATCCCTGAAACACTTAAATCAGATAATAAGGATTTTAAATTAACCCTGTCTAATATCAAGCAAAGCCTCATTTGTTATTTTTTCAGCTAAGTTAAAAACATCTTTTTTCCCTTCTGGTGTCCGTGCTTCAATATAAAAACGCACTTTTGGTTCAGTTCCGGATGGTCTTATCATAAACCATGAACCATCGTCAAAAACAAGTTTTGTTCCATCTACAGTAATGACATCCTTGATTATTCTATTATGATTCCCGATAGTTACGGTTGAGCCCTTTTTATATTTTTCGCTTATTTTTGCGAGACCTTTTAATAAAGGTTCACCAACAAATTCAGGAGAGACTGTTACTCCTGACCTGTCAGGATAGTAATAACCAAACTCGTCCATAATTTCTTTTAAATATTCACTCAGGTTCTTGCCTGTTACCGCAATTATTTCTAAGGCGAGAAGAAATCCAAACAGAGCATCTTTTTCAAGAGTATGATTATATCCTGAAATGCCATCAGATTCTTCGAAAGCAACAATTGCTTTTTCTTTAGAGTCTTTGAGCATAAAAGGTCTGAAGTTTTTAAATCCAACTTTTGTCTCTCTTACAGGTACACCGAGTTTCTCTGCAACAGCATTAACCAGATTGCTTGTCCCAACAGATTTGGCAACTATTCCCTTGATTCCCTTAATTTTATGGAGGTAATGAAATGCCATGGCTCCAAAATAATTCATGGGTATTTGCATATTCCCGTCAGAAAATCTTATCCTGTCGCCATCTGGATCCATTATAACTCCGAGCCTGAACTTTGCTTTTTCTCCTTTTAGTATTTCATCTACTTTCTGCATATTTTTTTCAGATGGTTCAGGAGCAACGCCACCAAATAAATAATCATCCTCGGTACGCAGATAAACGGTTTTGTTATTAATCCCGATTATCTTTTCAAGACAGCCTCTTGTTGAACCATGAACATTATCAACACAAATAAAACAGTCTCCTGTATCTATAAAGCTCTTAATTTTGATAAGGTCAATAGTTTTCCTTTCATTCAAATAACGCAGATATAATTCATTCAGATTTAAATGTTGAATGTCTTTAACTTCTGTATGAGAGATTGAAACCATGTTTTTCATCATAAGATTAGCAATTTCTTCTATCCTTGAGGTGATCTCAGGACCAGCAGGTCCTCCGTCGGATGGATTAAATTTGAATCCAGCATAATTAGCAGGGTTATGAGAAGGTGTGAGATTAATTGAACAGGCAGCATTTAAGATTTCTATCCCGGCTGAAAATTGTGGTGTTGGAGCTTCTCCTGCATACCATGTTTTGATTCCTTCTTTTTGAAGAATACCAATTACTTCCATAGCAAATTCTTTGCCGAGGAAACGATTGTCATGACCGACTATAATTCCCCGTTTGGTTACATCTTCAAAATCCTTAACACCAAGGGACTTCAATAAGTTATCATTTGCATTTTTGAACATTTCAACAATCGCAGAAGTTACAATTCTTACATTATTGAAAGTGAAATCGCTCCCGATTTCTCCACGCCAGCCTGATGTCCCAAAGACTATTTTTGATGGAGAAGTGTTTTCTCTCGCAAATTTTTCGATAATGGTTAGAAGGTTTCTATTTTTATCTATATCAGAGAATATCTCCTTCCAGCATGATGCTGCATTATTGAAATCAGGCAACATATAGACCTCCTGTAAAAAGAATAAAACTTAAGATTATAGTTTAGAATATTACCATAAGAACTTTGTCGATTTTCTTCAGGGATTGGATTATTTTATAAGCGTTTTCAGGTTTTAGTTTATCAGTATTGATTCTCGAAACAAAATCTGCAATTTCATTAAAAGCTTCTTTTACATGAAGATCATTATCCATATTTCGTTTGAAAATATTGATGAGATTCTTTTTGTATTTGTTTGCCCCTGAAATCCTGTCATTACTGAATCTTTTTGCGATATTATCAATTTTAAAGACGGTTTTTCTCAGTGCTTTTAGTTGTAATGAAATATTCTTCAGATTGGTTTCAGAATAATTAAGTATTTCTCTGTAATGACCACATATTAAAAAACATCTGATTTCTTTAAGGGAATATCCTTTCTTTCTGAGGTCATCAATATAAAGAATATTGCCTCTACTCTTGGACATTTTTTTTCCGTCAATATAAAGATGTTGACAATGAAGCCAATATCTTGCCATTGGATATGGTTTTACTGATTCAATTATGGCAAGACTATAATCGTGATGTCTGTAAAGGTTGTCAATTCCACCACAATATATTGAAAGGGTCTCGGAAAAATGTTTCAAGACCATAGAAGGGTCCTGAACATTCCATGCAGGTCTGCCGGGACCAAAAGGCGAGTTCCAGCAATATTTATCATTTTCTTTACATCCATGCCAGAGAATAAAATCACCAAGATTCCATTGTATTCCTGGATATGTATCTTTATGAAAGCGTTTTTTCTCTTCAGGCCATTTGGAAAGATCAAGTCCGTAGAGTTTCCCGAAACCTTTGAATTTAAGAGCGTCGAAATATATATTATTTTTATATTTGTAAGCGATTCCTTTACGGAGCAAAATTTCAATTATATTAATAGCCATATCAATATTTTCTGATGCCCTCGGTAAAAATTCAGGCTTTTTCATCCTTAACATTTTCATTTCATGAATGAATTTTCTGATATTATTTTCGGTAATCGTTTTAAGAGAGAGATTTCTTTTTTCAGCTTCATTAATTGCTTTATCTTCGATGTCTGTGAAATTCATGCCGCGTATAACTCTATATCCCAAAAATTCAAGATAACGCAGAAGAATATCCTCAATGAGAAATGTCCTGAAGTTTCCTATATGGGCTCTCTGATATACAGAAGGGCCGCAAGTAAATACTGAAACCACACTTTTATTGAAAGGGTGAAAAACCTCAAAACTTTTACTTAATGTATTGTAGAGTCTTAGCAATTTATTCCCGGATAATTATTTTTCAGTTATTTTATATATCACTGTTTGAATTTTGTTTTTAGTTAGAATTTCTTTTGAATGTTTTTCCGCCTCTTTTTTATTTTTATATTTTTGGGACAAAACTCTGTATAAAACAGAATTATTCTTTCCGGTTGTTTTCTCTATAAAGACATTGTAATTGTTTTTTGAAAGTTCCTTTGCAAAAGATTTAGCAAATTTTTCATTTTTAAAAACCCCGAATTGAACACTATAAAATTGTTTTACTTTTTTCTTTTCAGAATGCGCTGGAGTTTTAGGTATGATTTTTTGCTTATCTGCAGATTCAATTGTTTTTTGCGGAGTCTTTACAGGTACAGGTTCTTTAGGATGTCCTTGTTGATTTTCAATGGTTGGCTTTACCTTAGAAGTATCTGTGATTGTTTCTGGTTGAGTCGTAGTTTTTTCCTGTTCTTGAATTTTTGAAGTGGCTATATTTTTTTCCTGAACAGACGGTTTTATTGGAGGAGTTGCAACGCTTTTTCTATGGAAGTTACTGAATAAGTAAATCCCTGTTCCTGCAATTAAAATAAAAACAGTAATTGCAACTGCTATTAAAGCTATGCTTTTTGTCTCAGACTTTTTTTTATCAATTGGTTCTTCTAATATATTATCTGTAGCCGATTCATGTGATATATCAATATCGGTTTTATTGTCTTCTTTGGATGGTTCTGTCTCTAATGATTTTTCTTCACTTGATGATATTTTAGACTGTGATTCAAGTGATTCTGATATCCGGGCATCACGGGTAAAACCTTCATCTTGTTTTACCTGTTCTTCTGCAACCGTTTCCTTTTCTTCTTCGAGAACTGATTGGAATTTTGTATCTCTGGAATAAGCTGTAGCCTCAATCGGAATTTCTATTTCAGCAGTCTCTTCGCGAAGTTCTATGGGTTTTTCATCAGATGGATACGGGATTTCTTTTTCATCAGGTTTTTCAGCTCCAGACCGGGTTTCAGTTATATCAATTACTTTTGAAATAAGTTCTTCGGGCGTAAACGATCTTTTTAGAAAATCTACAATTCCATACATTTCTGTGTATCTGGGTTCAACAGTCCCTCCATGGGGAGTAATGATTACTATAGGAATTCTGGAAAGTGTATCTGTATCATGAATAGCTTTTGCGATTTCGAGTCCACTAACATCTCGCATGGCAATGTTAATAAAAATAAGAGAAGGAATTAGTTTTTTGGCAAGGGTTAAACTTTCAGTTTTGCCGGAAGTATTATGTATTATATATCCCTCGGACTCGAGAACAGATTTAATTTTCAAAGTTGTTTCATTATCAGTATCTATAATTATTATGTTTTTTTCATTCATATTCTGACCCCCTTAATAAATATAATAGAATATAAAATTAAGAACCTGTATTTTTTAAATAACCTTCAATTAATATATCATTCCCTATTTTTTTAACTTTTACATCTGTAATATTATAGGCATCTTTTAATCTTTTGAATGTTTTTCCACCTATGGCAGGGAAAGAGTCTTTGCCGCCAATAATTTTTGGAGCAATAAAAAACATTACTTTATCAATAATACCCTGTTCAAGTGCATGAGAATTAAAGGATGAGCCGCCTTCCAGTAGAACAGATGTTATTTCGCGTTTTCCAAGTTCTGCGGCAAGCCAGTTAAGGTCGAGTTTGTCTTCGAAATAAAGTAGCTCAATATTTAACTTTTCAAATTGTATTGAATGAGGATTACTATTTTTAGTAACAATAATTGTTTTTGGTGGAGTCTTTAAAATTTGAGCGTTTAAAGGAGTTTGAAGTTCTGGATCGATAACAATGCGTATGGGATTCTTACCACCTTTTATTCTTGCAGTAAGCCGTGGATCATCAGCCTTGACAGTTCCGATAGCTGTCATCACCGCATCTGAACTGCTTCTAATTCTGTGAACTAATTTACGTGCTTTTTCACCTGTAATCCATTTTGATTCACCATCAGGGGTAGCGATTTTTCCATCAAGTGTCATTGCGATTTTAAGAATAAAGAAAGGTTTTTTAGTTGTTATATATTTAATATATGCTTCATTCAATTTTTTTGCCTTTTCTTCAAGTATTCCATAAACTACTTCTATCCCTGCATCGGATAATTCTTTCACTCCTTTACCTGCTACTTTTGGATTTGGGTCAAGCATTGCTATTACTACTTTTTTAATCCCTGCACTGATAATACTCTTTGTGCAGGGAGGGGTTCTTTTGTCAGTGTGGCAGCATGGTTCAAGGTTTACATATAAAGTTGAACCCTTTGTTTTTTCTCCTGCTCTGGATATGACAAGTGCTTCTGCATGAGGTGTCCCTGGTTTTTTATGATAGTCTTCCGCTATAATTTGATTTTTTTTAACCAGTAAAGCGCCAACCATTGGATTAGGGGTTGTAAAACCCTCTGCTTTTTTGGCGAGTCTCAAAGTGCGTTCAATATAAAATTCGTGTTCCATAATCTAAATTAGAATACCATAAATCTGTATTTATCAAAAATAGCTAACCCAAATAATGCGGACATTGCTCTTTGCTATTGGCTATTGGCTGTTTGCTCGTGGCTCTTTGCTCTTTGCTCTTCGCTCTTTTCCCCTTAAAAAAGGGGGATAAAGGGGGTTGTTATAGAAATAAATTGTTTTGCAACATCTGCATTATTCGGGTCTGTATAAGATGGGTATCCAGTTAAGATGAGGTCTTTTTTGTTTTTCGCTGTGCTCCCTGCTTTATTTCTTTAAAAAAATTTTAGAAAGTAAAGTGTAAATAGTAAAGTGTTGAAATGTCACTTTGAAATTTCTCGCTTTACATAGTTACGCTTTACAATCTTTTTTAACATTGAACAAATGAACTTTATTGCATACTTAAACCGAACTTTTTAAATGCTTGCAGGCTTGTTAGCTTGGTAGCTTATAAAAGAATTTTAAGGTTTATATAATTGCAACGAGTTCAATATCAAAAATTAAGTCTTTACCCGCCAGAGGATGATTAGCATCAAAAGTTATTGCTTTTTCAGTAATGTTTGTAACTTCTGCTACAAATGTTCTGCCGTCAGGACTCTGAAGTTGAAAATGTTGTCCTATTTCAGGTTGCACTGTAAGTGGCAAACGGTCTCTCTCGATAGTGACAACTAATTCCTGAATATGCGGACCATATGCTTTTTCACTCTCAATTTTTATGGTTTTTGATTCATTAACATTCATTCCAACAACTGCGGATTCAAAATCAGGAATGAGCCTTCCATCTCCAATTTTGAATTCAAGCGGTTCCCTTGTTACAGAGCTATCGAATATAGTCCCGTCATTAAGTTTGCCTGTGTAGTGAACCTGAACGGTGTCACCAATTTTTGCCTTTTCCATTCTTTCTCCTTTCTTAAAAAACAAAAGCCGAACTCTGAATACTACTCAGAGTTCGACTGCTTAACCAATTTTTACAATATTGGACAAGCTTAAACTATGTATATTTATACATTAAGTTTAACAGTATGAATTATATCTGTCAATTAAAAATCTTTTTTCTTTTATTGCCAGCTATACATATTCCAGTCTCCCCATTCAGGTTTGTTAGGATCTGAAGGTACATATCCGCCATCAATACCATGACAGTAGCTGCATTTTACATCAAGTGATTTTTCTCTGCTCAGTTCATTACCAGAGCCAGCCCAGAAGCCCGGCTTACGTACAGTGCATACAGCATCATCATGGCCTTGATGGCATGGAGAACATTTCAAATTACCCTGTGTCCACCATACCTGTTTTTGGTTTGTCTTTAAATGATAAGGTGGTCTATCAAGTGGATTGGGTTTATATATTCCATTGACATATCCGCCAACTGTGGGAGTATGAGTTAGTGTTGCATCGGTCAAGTTCTGGTATGTAAATCCAGGTCTTCCATCATTTCTCCCTAAAATGTTTACCCAGTAGTGCGGACCGTAAAGACCTCCTGTTGGTTCGCACCACGGATATATTTGCATGGCGATATCCTTACTTAAATGGCATCTATCACATCCCCATCTGTTTATGAATACATCTCTTTTAGCAATCAATGCAATTCCATTATCAGGCACATTTCTATATATAAGAAGAGTAATATTTTTAGGCACTACTGGTTTATTTAAACTATCAACTGTGCCAGGCTTAAAAGCTTCTCCACCAACATCAGACTCGCTAACAACAAATGAACCTTTATAAATCCCTGAACCCGCCGGGTCTTCAATTAAGAATCCACTTTTAGGAGAAGCTAATCCATTGACTTCAAATGAAAGATTTTCCCCGGCATTTGAGCCTGTTACCGAAAAATCAACAGTTATATCATGCCCGGTTTCAGGCCAGTAATGCGGGTTTACATTACCAGGACCCGGCAACGTAAATTTTGATGCGCTATAAACCCAATAATACGGGTCGAGTAAATACATTGTTTTTGCAGTTCTGATTATAATTTTTGGGTCAAGGGTATCTTCTGCTATTGTAAGAGCAATTCCTGCGCCTAAAAGTATAATCAGGCTAACCGTTACAATAAACCTCGTTTTCATTTCAAATCCCTCCTGCTGAAGATTAATTTCTTGTGTACAATTTAACATATTTTAGCATTAGCTTCAAGTATTATTTTGGATAATGAAGGGATTTGTTAATCCTTGTTTTCTTGGTAAATCTCATCAAAAATAGAAGCGGTTTCTTTAAACGCTTTCAAAATAGCGGGGTCAAAATGTTTAGGTTCTGTTCTGCCATCTCCCTCTGTTATTATTCTATATGCTGTATCATGGCTTAAAGAATCACGATATGGTCTTTTACTTCTAAGAGCATCATACTGATCGCAAACCATTGCTATCCTTCCTTCTATGGGTATCTGCTCTTCTTTTAGACCTGCAGGATAACCTGTTCCATCCCATCTTTCGTGATGTGTAAGAGCAATAGATGAAGCCATTTGTATTCCATAATGTTTTGAGCCAGAAAGAATATTAGCTCCTATTTCAGGATGCAATTTCATAATTTTGAATTCTTCATCATTAAGAGGACCCGGCTTAAACAATATTTTGTCAGGTATCCCGACTTTGCCTATATCATGCATCGGGCATGCAAAAGATATATTTTCTATGAAAACCTCAGGCATTTTTAAAAAATCGGCTAAATATTTTGCATAAAGCCCGACTCTTTTAATATGATTTCCAGTTTCTTCATCACGATATTCAGCAACAACTGTTAATCTTTGCATTAATTCTTCGCTCATATGTTTTACCATATGTAAAGCATCGATAAGTTCTTTTGTCCTCTCTTTAACAGTAACTTCAAGCATATCCTTATAATTTTTTTCCACTAATTGAAGCCTTAAATAATTAAAAGCTTTCTCAACAATATGGAGTAAATACTCGGGTCTATACGGTTTTATTAAAAAATCAAATGCTCCTTTTCTGAGTGCTTTTAAAGCTACATCAAGTTCTGCAAAAGCAGTCATAAGAACAACAGGTGTTTCAGGACTCAAAGAGTGTATTTTTTCAAGAAGTTCAATGCCGTCCATTCCAGGCATTCTAATATCTGTCAAAACAATATCGATTGAATCATTGTTTTGTAAAACATTCAAAGCATTATAAGCATCAGGACTTGTAAGTACACTATAACCGTACTCTTTTAAAAAATCAGATATAGCATCTCTCATAAAAGATTCATCATCAACAACAAGTATCGTATCTTTCTTTTTATCTATATCTTTCTTCATCGTATATATATTATCATTTAGCATTAAATAAAAAAAGCAGATGAAGAGTTATAGAGCCATGAGCCAATAGCTAAGAGCGAAGAGCGTTTGTTGCGTTTATCAAATTTAATGCTTCGCATTGGAAGTGAGACCCGCAAAGCGGGTCTGGAATTGAGTGCCGAAAAACGGCACTGGAAGTTAGTCGCTCTGGCGACTGGAATTTATCAAACTGTTTATTGCGTTTATAGCGTTTGTTGCGTTCATAGCGTTTATTGCGTTATAGCGTTTAATTAAAAACGAACTGCTCAAATCGTAAGGAGCAAAGCTCAAAAAAAGGCTGAAGGCAAATAGCGTTTGTTGCGTTTATAGCGTTTATTGCGTTATAGCGTTTAATTAAAACTAAACAGCGTAAAGCGTAAACAAAAAAGCTGAAGGCAAAGAGCCAAGAGCGTAGAGAAAAGAGCGAATAGCTTATAGTAAACAACTAATAACATAAT
>JACAFE010000082.1 GCA_013388435.1 Nitrospirota bacterium
AGTATTTCCTTTGCCCTGTGATAATATGTATGCTCCATTAAAAGCCTCTTATATGAGGCTTCTGCTATCTGATTACGTTCATCAGGATGTCTTAAGTAATACTCAATGAGTCTTTTCAGTTCTTCAATTGTGTTAAAACATATTATTTCCTCATTAAGCTTAAATACCTTTTCCATATCTGCTTTATAATTAGCAAGTTGAAATCCCCTGCAGGCTGCAATATCGAAGGTCCTTCTGTTAATACCGTAAATATCATTAAGTGGATGATGAGGATTCAAAGAAATGGCTGATCCATTAATTGCTTTAACCTTTTGAGATCCCCTGATGTCCTTACCACGATAAAGTTTAATAATTTCCTTGTTAGGTATCTTTGACCATCCTTTTCCCCAGATAGCTGGCTTAAAATCGATAACTTGTTCAATTAGTTTCAATCTATATGGATACATTGAACCTATTAATGAAAGGTTTGAGGAATATGTCATTTTGTCATTTTCATTCAATATTAAAGGTTTATGTACGTCAGGGTCAGAACATTGCGGCAGGTAGTAAATGTTTTTTAAACCTGCTCCTTTGAGAACAGAAAATATATATGTATCTTTTACAAAGAAGTAATGGCATGGCTCTATTGCCTCAAATTTTCCCATATACAGTGGATTATCAGGAAATACATTTACAATTAATGTATGTGTTTTCGTTCTTATGTTCCATAAAGTCTCAGGTTGTATGGTTTCTCCTTTTAGAATCAAAAGAATGTCAGGTTTAGAATTTTTTACTTGTTTAATTAATCTTTTATTCATGTGGAAACGCCATAAATCTTTTATCCTCTTATTTTTTTCAAGAAACACAAAATTTCCTTTCTTTTTATAAAAAAAGGATTCGGTCTTCAAACCGAGTTTTTCAAATGCCTTCCGAAATGACCATCCTTTGTCATCCATATATCTTTCATCTTTTTTAATCTGTTCAACCCCTACAATTAAGACTTTCATATGAATAATTTATTATAAATATTAATAATATTTTCTCTATACCTTTGCCATGTATATAGCTTTATATTTTCTAACGCATTAGCGCTCATTATATCTATTATTTTAGGATTCTCATAAAAATAGGTGATTTTTTCCATTATCGCTTTAGTATCTCTGATTGGGATAATAAAACCATCCACTCCATTTCTTACCACAGAGCCGCTGTTTTCGGTTGTGATTACTGGAAGGCCTGCAGCCAAAGCTTCATAGGTAACCTTTGCGCTTCCTTCCTCCAAAGAAGGAAATAAGAAAATTGTTGATTCTTTATATACATCCGTTACATCTTTTAAGAAACCTTTAAGTACTAAATTTTCAATGTCATTATATTTAGACAAAATTGGCTTAATATTGTTATCAATGCTTCCTGCCAATACAAGTTCTGCATTCTTCAGGTTCAGTTTTTTCCATGCTTCGAGAAGGTACTGGATTCCTTTTCTTAAGGATAGTCTGCCAACAAAGAGCACCTTAAATTTTTTATTTTTTCTTTTTAAGGGTTTGAATTTTTCTAGATTAACACCTCTTTTTATCACAAAAAGTTTGTTCTCATTGATACCAGAGTCTATAAAGGTTTTCTTTGCGAATTCGGAGGCCACAAAGATAAAATCTGAAAAGGTAACTTCTTCAAGGGACGATTGTCTCGCATATTCAGGTGGTCTAACATTTTTTATACCAAATCTCTCGTATTCTTCATTCAGTAACGTTTCTCGGAAAAAACGATGGGTGGAACCACACTCTAAGATAGCTTTTGCACCGATTCTTTGAGCAGCCTTGATACTCCTCAAAGCCTGGTTGTTCCACCCATGAAATATGCTGCAACCTTTTTTGAGAATGATCTTCGATGTAATGTAATCAAAAAAACCTTTCCGGAGAGGTTTGTAGTAGTGTCTCGGGAGGAAAAATAAAAATTTTGCAGGGTTGCCTGGCAGAGCAAGTACACGTGATGAAGGAAGATTGGATTTATTGCCATATGAAACAGCTATCTTGAGGATTCCTCTGTCAAGAAGTGCCTTAACCGCATGGTATGATACAATCCCTAGTCCTGAACTCCCGATTTTTGTTGCAATTGAATATATGACACCTTTATCAATCACTTTTCCTGGTGATCTTCATTAGTAGATTTTTTCTGGCAAAAACTTCTGAACTTCTCTTATAACATCATTAGGAGTTATTTTTAGAAGATTTGCCTTTATATACTCCCTTCTTTTTATTCCTTTTCTATTGATTGTTTCCTTAAAAAGGATAACATTCTTCTTACACCATGGTCTCCAGCTATTAACTCCTCCACCAAAGATAGCTACAACAGGTGTGCCAACAGCAGCAGCAATATGCATTGGGGCTGAATCAACGCCAATGAATAAATCTGAGGCATCAGCTATGGCTGCAAGCTGCTTTATTGTTGTTTTTCCACATAGGTCTATTACCCCCCCTATGCCCCCCCTTACTAAGGGGGGGATGTGAAGGGGGGTGAGTTCATCGACTAAAGATAATATATTTTTTGCCTTTTCCAGTTCATGCTTTTCTGGTGAAGATGTGACGATTACCTTTAATCCCTTATCAATCAACCACCTGATGACCTCAGCCATGTATTCATCTGTCCAACATTTGAAGAGCCATCGAGATGTAGGATGCACATGAACTACCTTAACCCCCCTTTGCCCCCCCTTGCTAAGGGAGGGATAGAGGGGTATGTTATTCTCCTCAAAAACTTTCTTTACAAACAATCTTGCATCATCAGGGATAAAAAAATCCAATTCAGTATTTTTTGTATCAATCCCAAACTGCTTTAATACTTCAAGGTTCTGAAGAACCATATGTTGTCCATTCTGCTTTTTAGTAAGATGTGAATACAAATATTTTTTACCTAAAAATCCATTTTTGGGTAAAAGGGCGAGCCTATACCTTGCACCCGAGACAAATGAGATAATTGCTGACCTGTCTCCACTTGTAAGGTCTATGGTCATGTCAAACCCTTGCATTCGTATCTGTTTCAAAAAAGATAATTCTCTTTGGTATCTTATTAAAGGATTTAATTTTTTTATATTCCTGTCATAAATAAAAATATCGTTTATAGACGGAATTCCACTAAGAACTTCTTCAGTACCAGAGTTTACAAGAGCAGCAATATAAGAAGACGGGAAATTTTCTCTCAATGCTCTGAAGACAGGGGTGGTAAGAAGCACATCGCCAATATGACGTAGCTTTATAACAAGAATCCTTTTAACTTTTTTAAAAGAATATATCATAGTAAACAAATCTATCACATTTTATTCTGGCAGTTCAAATTTAAATTTGATAATATTTCTTGACAGGTGAAAGAATATCTTGTAATGTAAAGTAAATAAATTTTAAATTTGTAAAACAAGAATATTTTAGAAGGGTCCTGAGAAGGTAGGACTTGGTAAAAAATTTTATCGAA
>JACAFE010000064.1 GCA_013388435.1 Nitrospirota bacterium
ATGATGGTTTTCGTAATTATCTAAAAACAAGATTTCGTTTACTGCCAGAAAAACTATTAGTTGATAAAGCTCAACTTCTTGGGTTAACTGCACCTGAAATGACAGTCTTAATCGGTGGATTGAGGGTTCTGAATGCAAACTATAAAAAATTAAGACATGGTGTATTTACCAACCGTACTGAAGTATTAACAAATGATTTTTTTGTAAACCTTCTTGACATGGGAATATACTGGAAACCAGTTGATGATAATTACTTATTTGAAGGATATGATCGCAAAACCAACGAACTCAAATGGACTGCTACACGGTTTGATTTGATATTTGGTCATAATACACAACTTAGAGCAATTGCCGAAGTTTATGCCTGTGAAGATGCAGGAGAAAAATTCGTAAATGATTTTGTATCAGCATGGGATAAAGTAATGAATCTTGGTCGTTTCTAAGTATAGGTAATATCAAAATAAATATTTTTTGGTTCTCAGAAGGTTAACCAAAATAATTCAGACATTTCTTAAAAATTTTTTTAACTAACTTGCCTGAGGCGTGGGTGCCCTCAAAGGCGGGCGAATCCGCCTCAGGCGTATTATCTCAATAATTGTATGAAAATAGCACAAATGGCGATAACTCAATTTATAAAACAAAATAAACTACCTTTTTATAAGAACATGGATCTTATATTTAGATGTAGTTGCCTATTTTATTTCTGAGGCTTAAGCCTCGACTTCAGCCTCAGTAAAAAGAGACCCGTGATTTTTTTCCATAAATTGAGTTATCACCATTTGATTATGTTATTAGTTGGTTACTATAAGCTCTTCGCTCTTCGCTATTTGCTATTTGTCTTCATCCTAAAGCCTTTAGCCTATTTCATTTTTTTAACATCTGCATTTTTTCAACTGTATTTTTCAGGTAAATATAAAAGGCAGAAGATATCATATTCTGGCAATTATAAATAGGTCCGAGTTCTGGATGGGTATTAATGGTGCTCTTTTATATTCAGGTTATAATTAGCATTCCAAAATAATGCAAGGATGACTAATTATCTGAAATAATTATGTGCACTTTTGTTCCTTGTCCTTCAATGCTTTCGATGCGCATTTCCCAGCCGTGTGCCTTGACAAGATGTTTTACTATCGCAAGCCCGAGACCGGTCCCTCCAAGTTCTCTTGAGCGGGCTTTATCAACCCGATAAAATCTTTCCCCTAAACGAGACAAATATTTACTTGGTATGCCGATTCCTGTATCTTCAACAATAATTTCAGGATATCTTTTTGCTTCATCTTGTATTGATTTTGAATGCTGGATTTTGATTATAATTCCGCCACTGTTGGTAAATTTTATTCCATTATCAACAAGGTTCATAAGTATTTGAATCAAGCGATCTCTATCAGCTTTTATGTTTATAATGTCTGAAGATATTTCTTGTTTAAGGTATAAACCTTTTGAATTTGCTTTTTCAGAAAGGGTCTCAATAACATGATTAATAATATCAACCAAATTCACATCCGTTTTTTTAATTGCAATATCTCCAAGTTCAATGCCGGATAAAGTCAGAAGGTCGTTAACAAGACAATTTAAACGTTCGCTGTTTGCTTTAATTGTCTCAAGAAATTTTCTTGCATTTTCCCTGTCATCTATTGCACCGTCAAGCAAGGTCTCGGCAAAACCCTGTATCGCAGTAATAGGCGTTTTTATCTCATGTGACACATTTGCAACAAAATCTTTTCTGACCTCTTCAAGCTTTCTAAGTCTTGTAATATCGTGAAAAGTCAGAACAACCCCTGATAGTTTTCGAGGGTCTTCGAATGAATGAAATGGAGAAGCTGTAGCTACAATAAAAAGTTCTTTTGGACTGGAAATTGCAAGCTCTTTTGATATTCTGTCGTCTTTATCCGCAACAATATCAATCATTTCCATTAATTCAGGTTTGCGAAATGCTTCAAGAAGGGTTTTACCTTCAATAGTAGAATTAATTCCGAAAAGCTCCTTAATGGAATTATTATGCATCATTATCTTGCCTTTTAAATCTGCAAACACAAGACCATCGGACAAGTTATGAATTATCGCTTCAACTTTCTTCTTTTCATCTTCACTCTGCTTGAGTCTTTTATGAAGTTCTTCAGCCATTTTACTAATATTCATCCCGAGTTGTCCGAGTTCATCTTTTGCATTAAGAAATAATCTTCGTTTAAAATTGCCTTCAGCAACATCCTTTGAAAACTCAGCAATTTCTTCTATTGTTTTAGTAACCTTTCTTGTTTGAATAAGGCCTACCATTAATGCAATAAAAGAAATCAATAGTGAAATAGATATTATTCTGTATCTTATTTCATTAACTGATTTTATTATTTCATTTAAAGGCATGGAAAGCCTTAAATATTTTTTTTGACCGTCGTTTATTAATAATGCAAAATAAAACTGATCATGGTTGAGAGTATGACTGAATCTTATTGAGCTTCCAGTTCCGCTGATATTAGCTTCTTTTATCTCAGGCCTGTCAGCATGATTTTCCATATGTTCAGATGGCTCATCAGAATCTCCTATAACCTTCCCGTCAGAATCTATTAATGTTACTCTTGCACCGGTTATTTTTTTATAATGCTTGCAAAAATCATCAAGATTTCCTGAAAAAGATTCAGGTATTGTTTCTTGAATAATGTTGGCTTGTATTAAAAGGTTTTCCTTAAGGTTATTTAAGTAATTTTGTTTAATCTCTTTTGAGAGATATAATTCCAATGAAATCAATAAAAGTGGGGCAAAAACTATATATGCAAAAAGAATCTTTTTAAAAAGTGACTTATTCATCCCTGATTTGCTTCAAAAAAATAGCCAATTCCACGAAGGGTTTTTATATATCTTGGTTTAGCAGGATCTTCTTCTATGCTTGAACGAAGCCGCCTTATATGCACATCAACCGTTCGTGGCTCAACAAATGCTTCATCCCTCCATACTGCATCGAGGAGTTGATCTCTGCTGAAAACTCTCCCTTTTCTTTCAGCAAGATACACAAGAAGTTTAAACTCAGTAGCACTCAATTTCACCTGATTTCCACTTACGTTTACAATATATCTTTCTTTATCAATTTCTAAATTTCCTATTTTTAGTATTTTCTCTGGTTCAGATTTTTGTATTGTTCTTCTTAATATAGCTTTGACCCTTGCAATAAGTTCACGCGGGCTGAATGGTTTTGTTATATAATCATCAGCACCCATCTCAAGTCCTAATATTTTATCTATCTCTTCAGATTTAGCAGTAAGCATAATTATAGGTATTTTTGAAGTTTTTGGGTCATTCCTTAAAATTTTGCAAAGCTCCATTCCCTGAATGCCGGGGAGCATTAAATCAAGGATTACGAGGTCATATAAGTGCTTTTGAATTTTTGATAGGCCTGATTCACCGTCTGAAGCTGTATCAATAGAAAATCCTTCTTTTTTCAGATTATAAACAATAAGATCCCTAATATCAGATTCATCATCTATAACTATTATATGTTTTGGAGTTTCCATTAGAAATTTAAATCTTTATTTTTACTATGATATTTTTTCTCCCATTCCCATGCAGTCTTTATTATATAGCCTATATCATCAAATTGAGGAATCCATTTTATTTCTTTTCTTATCTTTGATGAATCAGCTATGAGTGAAGGTGGATCTCCTTCCCTTCTTTCAGTGTATTTCACAGGGAAATCAATGCCTGTTACTTCTTTGACTTTACTGACAATTTCCTTAACAGAATAACCATGTCCGTAGCCACAATTATAAATCTTGCTTTCTCCGCCAGACATAAGATATTCAAGAGCAAGAATATGAACATTTGCAAGGTCATCAACATGTATATAATCACGAATACATGTTCCGTCAGGGGTGGGATAATCAGTTCCGAATATATCGAGATGATCACGAAGACCGAGAGCAGTTCTTAGAGAAACAGTTATAAGATGAGTTGCGTCTTTTCTTGCCTGACCAATTCTCACCAGAGGATCTGCACCTGCTACATTAAAATATCTCAAAGCAATATATCTGAAATCTTCTGCCTGAGATATATCTTTTAAAGCTCTCTCAACCATCATTTTCGAAGCACCATATGGATTTATAGGCAAGAGCGGAGCATCTTCAGTAACCGGCACTTTTTCAGGAATTCCGTAAACAGCTGCAGTAGATGAAAATATAAAATTTTTTACTTTGTATTTAAGGCAAACATCAAGAAGATTAAGTGCATTTACAAAATTATTTCTATAATATTTTAGAGGCTCCCTAACAGATTCATCAACGACTATTAAAGCAGACATATGTATGACTGAGTCAAATTTTTCTTTCTGGAAAATATTATCAAGCAATTTTATATCATTAAGATCTCCTTTAATTAATCTTCCATAAAGAACTGCCCATTCATGCCCAAATGAAAGATTATCGAGCACTATTATGTCATATCCCTTTTCCCCGAGACATTTCACGATATGACTTCCTATATACCCTGCTCCGCCAGTTACAAGTATTTTCATCTAACTAATATAACATTTCTAATTCAAATGCTGCAGCAGCATCATGATTAAGGATGGTTTGATAAAAGATATAAACACAAAAACAGTTGCTATCAAAGAAATTTGTGGAGCCGGTGGGGGGAGTCGAACCCCCGGCCAGCTGATTACGAATCAGCTGCTCTGCCTCTGAGCTACACCGGCAAATGCTATCAACTATAACTTTATAATTCTAATTCACTTAGAGTTATCCTTGCAAGGCTGCAAAAAAATAGGGAGAAAACCTTCTGGCTTTCTCCCTTAATCCTAATTTGGGGAGTCAGGATTGAAGCGTGCCGTATTTAGCTAATAAAAAAGTTTGATTTCAGAATATTTATTCTTAAAATTGTGCATAAACACCTAAGTACCAAACTAAAGTAGAGTCTTCCCATTTCTTAGTTTTAAAATATGCCTTTAAAGCATCATCTGCTTTTACATAATCAGCACCTATTCCAACCCGGGTAGCATCATTAAACCAGTATGATAGACAGGCTCCATAACGCTGATAAACAAGGTCTTTTTTGGTTACACCCTCGGTATTTTTGTATTCACCATCAATATTTATATGTTCATATCTAAATCCTATCCCGGGAAATCCCATCCATATCTTTTCTCCATAAATAAGATGAGCATCTGCATAAGTAGTCCATGCGTCTCCTTTTTCATAGCCATCATCAGTCTGATAAAAATGTGTATTAGCAAAATTCATGTAACCAAGTTCTAAACCTGTTATATATTTCCCGAATAACTTTTCAAATGAAAAGTCAGCAGCCCATGCATCTCTGCTTAAAGAAGATTCACCATATTTAGATTGGTCAGCTCCATTTAAATGCTTCTCATGGTGATATCCGATTCCAAAAGTCATGGTATCCATTTTACCAAGGTATGTCTGTTTAACCCTTAAAGATGGATCGGAAACAGTTCCTTCAGATTTAAAACCAAACATTGTAGGAGTAAATTCTATTCTCGCATCATATTCCAAGCTTCTTTTATCCTTTACAGATTCACCGGTTGCAATAGTCGCATCGCCAAATCCACCTGTTAAACTCCAGACTTTGTTAGATTTTGATCTATCTTCATTAGCTATCCCTACATAATATTTAAACATACCTTCTTTTATTGACCCTTTAACAACTGCTTCATAATCATTTCTTTTAAAAGGATCTGAGCTTCTATAACCACCCACATAAGGATTAACAGCCCTTAAAGCATCTTTAAATTGCGTTGGAAGGAAATAGTTCCCATCGCTTGACATAACAGGACTCTGATGGCGCGCTGTAAAATTGTGCCTGCTGAATGGTACTCTTGTTTGGCCTATCTCTAATACAAGTTCGGGAAGTAAAGTAAATTGAACCGCTGCCTCCCACAGGTTAACAGAATAATTTTCACTCTCATTGGCATCGAGCATGCCGTAAAATTGGATTAGTTTTCCATACTCACCTTTTGCGCCAAGTCTAAATTTATAAATCTCAAAATAATTATTTCTATAATCGTGCTCTTTATCCTCGTCTCTGTTCAGATAAAAAGCTCTAATCTGAGCGGAAAGATCCACTTTCGGTAACTTTTTTTCTCCTTTATCAGTTACTTTCTCAACGTCAATAACCTTCTTTTCTGTTTCAGCAACTTTTGTGGTTGTCTCTGCCTGTTTTTTCTCAAGGTCTTCTATTCTCTTAAGAAGTTTTTGAACCTCAGATTTAAGTTGTTCGACCTCCTTTGAAGAATCTGCTGCTAAGGCAGGGATGACAGATAAAGAAAACAAGAATAGAAATGCAAATAAAAGCCCACATACCCGTTTCACAACATAACCTCCTTTTATGAAATTTTTTAAATCAAAAATTTTGCAGGTTTAATAAATTCCTGTTCCTTTTCAAAACTGTAAATTATACAATATTCTTAAACTTTATGTGCTTATTATTTCATATCTTTATAATCTTTATACATGAAAGCAATAATTATACCAATATAAAATTCCCTTAAAAAACAAAGATTTTTTTCTGAATGCTTTTTTAATATGAAACAATTTGAGGCAGTATTTTTTATTCTATTAGATAATCTGGTTAACAAATCAATGCAACAATTAATTTCATAGGATTAATTTGTTTCATACTAATATCCGGGTTTTGAAGGGTGCTCAATATAAATTTCAATTTTTTTCTCAGGAAAAATAATTTCAGGAGTTGTAACATCATTAGACCTTGCTACAGATATAAAAATACCTTCACTAAAAATAATACCTATATCAGCAATATATTTTTTGCCGGGTAAAACATCTATATACATATCGCCAATTCTTTGAGATACTTTCTTTTCTAAAAATAAAGGCAGTTCTTCGCAGGTCGGGTCATTATCAGTTATATCATAAATTTTAAGTGTTAGTTCGCCTTTGAAAATTTTGAGCGTATCTTCTTTTACCTCCCAGAAAGAAAAAAGCCTGTAAGGATCAACTACAATCAAAGTTATTCCATTTTCTCCATATTCAGAAGGTAATGTTTCAACAGGAGATACAGGATATTTAATTATTTCACCTTTTGTCCCGGGTTCTTTTCTTTCGGGTATCTCTTTTTTGATTTGCAATGCACTTCTTTCGGTTTCTATGGCACGTTCTTTGAGAGCTTCTTGCTCGAGCTCCTTTATTGAAAAAATAGATATCTTTTCAGTTTTCTTTGTTTTTTCTATTTTTTGTTCTCTGGTTTTCTTTTCTTCTCTTACTCTTTTCTTTTCTTTTACAGTTTCTAAAGGTCTTTTTACTTCAATAGTTGCCTTTTTTATTCTTATACTTTCTGTCTTTTTTAACTTTGGTGCTTCTTTTTCTTTTGCTTCCCTGACAGTTTTTTCTTTTTTAATCTCTATCTTTTTAGGAATTAATATTTTTGCTGCCTTTGCTTTTTTTATCTTTACTGAAGGCATTTGTTTTTTGGTTGGTATTTTTTCTTTTCTTGTTTTTGTGGAAGCTAAAGCTTTTTTTCCAGTTATTTTGACTTCTGGTTCTTTCTCCGCTTCTTTTTTAACTGAAACGAGTTTCTTGATTTGCGTCGGTTTCTTTAAAGATTTTTTTTCTTTTTTTAATTTCTCATGCCTTTTATTCTTCAATTTCTCAGGTTTTTTTTCAGCGATTTTCCTAACTTTTTTTATAGTAGTTTTTGTTTTAGGCGCAGGTTTAATTTCTTTCTTGGAAACAATTTTCTGAACCTTTGCAGGCTTGGCTTTTTCTTTTTTTATTCTGGTAACAGAAGAAATATTTTTCTCAATTTTGCCGGAAGTCTTTTTAGAAGTCTGCTTTTTTATTTTTCCCGTAGATTTTTTGTTCCGGGCTTCTGTTTTTCTGGCAGAATACTTTTTAATGGTTTTAGTAGTAGATTTCTTAACAGGAGATTTCTTCTTCATTTGTCACCTCCGGAATTAATTGCTATATTTTAACAAAATTCATAATTTTTACAAGCTTTATATTCAAATATATATCTTCCTAAGTTATAATCATTTGTTATGAAAGAATTAGTCAGCATACGAATGAGGGCTTCAAAAGAAGTTGCTCATAATAAAATAAAGTCTGCACAGGATAATAATATTCACATATCAGGTGCTGAAGGTTTATATAAATTAGAGGATATAAATAAAGTAGTTAAAGATTATATAGAAAGGGCATTAAACCACTCAAGAGGAAAACCTGACAGAATTGTTATTACCATCGAAAATATCGCAGAAAAACCTTTATATATCAGAGCATTGCCTGTTACTACATTAAGAATAAAATCCATATTTGATGCTGAAATAGCAGTTAAAAAATTACTCCTTTTTCATGGTATTTCTTTAGAGGCAATTTCAACTGCTTTTGAAATTCTTCATAAAGAAAATATGAGAGGCGCTTCTTTAATCTCTTTTTCAAACAGTAAAAGACTTGAATATGATAAGCAGAGAGGAATAAGAGTTTCAAGGCTTGGCATAAGCAAGGAGGCAAAGAGAAAACTATCGCAGCAACTTTCAAAATTTAATATCAATAATGATACTGTAAAAGAAGCACTTATCCTTGCATCCAAAGTGGCATCATCAGGTAAAATAATTGCTGAAGTTTGCATTTCAGATGATCCTGATTATACTACAGGGTATGTTGCATCATCAAAACTCGGATATTTAAGAATACCAAATATTAAAAAGAAAAATAGCAGGAGCGGAGGAAGAGTTTTTTTTGTAAAAGAAAGTGAAAATATTGAGAAAATAATCAGTTATCTCGAGAAAACACCTGTTATAATTAACAAAATTTCTCATTGCAGGGGAACATTAAACCTAAATGAAATCATTGGTATTATTGATAAATAATCCTGTTGCTAAAAAATCATCCGAAAATAAAATAAAACAGGCTTGCAGTATATTCACATCAAAAGGTTTTTCTGTAGAAGTTTTTGTCACAAAACAGAAAGGTGATGCTGAAAATTTTGCACGTAATTCACTTAAAGAAAATCCTGCCATAATTGTTGCTGCAGGCGGCGATGGAACTGTTAATGAAATTGCAAATGGAATTGTCGGATCGGAAATCCCTCTTGCAATACTTCCACTTGGCACTACCAATGTGCTGGCAAAAGAAATTGGCATACCCGAAGATATTAAAAGCGCAGTTAATATTGCAGCACAAAATTCATTCAAAAATATTTCAACTGGTAAAATAACCCTCTTAGAGTTTCCTGATATAACCAGATATTTTTTACTAATGGCTGGCATAGGTTATGATGGAGAAACTGTTTATAACATTGATGAGAACTTTAAAAAAATAACGGGTAAAGGAGCATATATTTTTAGCGGCATAAAGACTTTGATTAAATGGAATCAGGAAGAACTTGAATTTATAATCAATGGGAATAAATATTCAGCTTATTCAGCCATTATTGGCAAATCATCAAAATATGGAGGGAATTTTCATGTAACGCCTGATGCAAAACTCACAGAGCATTTTTTTCAGTCAGCTTTATTCACTAAAAAAGGCAAATCAGATATGCTGAGATACATTTGGGGAATTCTTGCAGGAAAAATATCAAAAATAAAAGATGTAAATTTTATTGAATCCGACAATATTATTATTAAAGGGAATGCACATATTCAAATTGATGGAGATTATCTTGGAAAAACACCTGCAAAAATTGAAATTGCAAAAGATGCTTTGAAATTAATTTATCCGAAATAACATCCTTGACGCTAAAAATGCAACCAACAAAATTTTTTTGTCTGTATTTTCAGGTTTGTATTGGAGGATAAAGCTTTTTTATTGAATTAATGTTCTTTTCAATTTTTTCAATAAAATTTTCACTATTTTCAGAAATATATAAATAAACAGATCCCATGTATTTAAATCTTTCTTTTACAACATTTTCATAGAAAAAAGGGGTATTCCTGATAAGTTCCTCTGCTGTATCAAAAACTGCAATTCCTGATTTTTTTAACTTATTCTTGCCTTCAAAATTATAAGCCTCATTAAATTCATTAAAAAGCTCATGGAGTTTTTGAATATAATCATGAGCAGACATCTGTCCGAGTAAATCAGCAGTTCCCAGAACATATCCTGTTATTTTTTCTTCTTCAGAATTAAAAATAATTTTATCAATATCCAATTTTACACCTGTGCACATAATAATATTAGTGACACACTTTATATATTTTTCATCAAAGCCTTTTTCTAAAAGATATTTTTCTGCAAAATCAGCACTTCTCTGAATATGCACAAATGTATATTTGGCTCCAGTTCCATCTATATCATTTTCAGTCTTAATATAACCCGTGTCATGTAACAAAACAGCTATTATGCCTTTTTCAAAATATTCTTTTGTTATTTTTGGAAAATTTCCGCTTTTATTCCAGCCGTTAACTATAGAAAGAAACGGTGGAATAACCTGAAATGTGTGTAAAAGATCATGGTATTTTGTGTCACACCTTAGAAATCCTTTTTTATTGCCAGCAAAAAGATCTACAACATCATTATATACGGATTCAATAAGGCTAATACAGGATAATCCATAGTTGTTTTTATAGAAATTTTTGATCTCAGTCAGTAAATTTAATTGATAATTTTTACTGTTCTTATTTTTCATTTTCTATTGAAATTATAAAATAATACCTCCTCCCAATACTATATCTTTTACATAAAAAACAGCACTCTGTCCCGGCGCAGGTGCCCACTGAGGTTCATCAAATACAATCTTTAAAACTTTAGAGTTTAAAGGTTGAACTGTTTCATTATGGTTCTCATCCTGATTATTGTAGAAATAAATGGTCGCAGGCTGTTCCTTCATAGTTGATCTTATTTTTACAGAAGCTTTTATTAAGTCGTTTTTCTTAATAGACGGTTGTTCTATCCAGTTAATCTCAGAAACAAGAAATTCTCGCTTTTTTGCATATTCACGTGGTCCTGCGATAATAATATTATTTATTGGGTCTATTTTGACAATATACAATGGTTCTGTAAAAGCTATGCCCATGCCCTTCCTCTGCCCGATAGTATAATTATAAATACCTTTATGTTTTCCGATGATCCCGCCGTTAACATGCATAATATTCCCATGCCTTGAGGCAAAAGACAAATGTGACTGAATAAAACTTTTATAATTCCTTCCCTGAATAAAACAAATCTCCTGACTTTCCTGCCTTTCTAATGACGGAAGCCCAATTTCATGTGCAAGTTTTCTGACTTTATCTTTAGTCATTGAACCAAGAGGCAGTATTAATTTTTTAAGAATATCCTGATTTAAAGCGTATAAAAAATAAGATTGATCTTTTTTTGGATCAATGCCTTTTCTAAGGATTGCTCTGTTTGATTTCTCGACTTTTTCAACAATTGCATAATGTCCTGTTGAAATATATGATGCATTTCTTTCTTTTGCTTTCTCAAGAAGCATTGGAAATTTTATAAAACGATTACAGATAATACAAGGATTAGGAGTTTTACCTTTTTGATATGCATTAATAAATGGTTCTATCACCATTTTTGAAAATTCTTTTCTTATATCTATAATTTCATGTTTAATGCCGAAACAATCCGCTATATCGGAAACTTCTTTAACCGACTTTAATGATGAGCAGGTTGTCATATTGTTGTTAACTTCTTGTTCATACATATAATAAGTAACTCCTTCTACCTCGTACCCCTGCATTTTTAAAAGATATGCGGCAACTGAAGAATCTACTCCTCCGCTCATTGCAATAATTACTTTTTTCATATTTTAAATATAACAGATTGACCTTAAATATTATAATTACTACAATAAGAATCTATGAAAAACATCATTCTTACAGGTTTTATGGGCACAGGCAAAACAGCTGTAGCAAAAGAACTATCAAGCTTATTGAATTTAAAAATGGTAGATATTGACAATGAGATAGAAAAAGCTGAAGGCATTACTATAAATGAAATATTTGAACGCTATGGCGAATCAAAATTCAGGGACATAGAAACAGAAATGATAAAAAAAATTTCACCTGAAAAGAATCTTATCATATCAACCGGTGGCGGAGTTGTTTTAAGAGAAGAAAACATCAGAATGCTAAAAGAAAACGGAATTATTATCTGTCTAATTGCGTCTCCGGAAACAATATTTGAAAGGACGAAAAATAACTCTGACAGGCCTTTGCTCAAGGTTAGCGATCCTTTAAAGAAAATAAAAGAGCTTCTTGAATTCAGGATGCCTTTTTATAAAAAAGCAGACATAATTATAAATACTGAAGGCAAAGCTCCTTTACAGATAGCAGAGGAAATAATAGAGAAAATAAAATGGATTTGAATTTTTTAATTCTTTTAGTTATTAATTTGTAGAAAAATCAAAGACATTAATACATAAGAAAGGATATTAATGGAAAATATTAGAGTAGAGCTTGGTGATAGAAGCTATGACATATTAATCGGAAATTCAATACTCGAGATTATTGGAGAGAAATTAAAAACATTCAATTTCAGTCCTAAACTTGCTTTAATAAGCAATGAACTTGTCTTTTCATTATATGGAGATATTGTTTCAGAATCTATTAAAAAAGCTGGGTTTGATCTACTGACTGTAATCATTCCTGATGGGGAAGAATATAAAAATATAGAAACCCTGCAATATATTTACAACGAACTCTTAAAATACAAACTTGACAGAAAATCCGCTCTTGTAGCTCTTGGCGGCGGCGTTGTAGGTGATATTACTGGATTTGCCGCTTCAACTTATATGAGAGGTATTTCATATATACAGATACCGACAACACTTCTTGCACAGGTTGACAGTTCTGTGGGTGGAAAAACAGGCATAGACCATAAACTCGGCAAAAATATGATTGGAGCATTCTGGCAACCAAAACTTGTATTAATAGACACAAAAACTCTCAATACTCTTGAAAAAAGGCAATTTCTTGCAGGGCTTGCGGAAGTTATCAAATACGGCGTAATATGGGATTCAGAATTATTTCAATTTATTGAGGTGAATAAAGAAAAAATATTAGGACTCGACTATAATCCGCTGAATTATATCATTAAACGTTCCTGTCAGATAAAAGCAGAGATTGTTTCAAAGGATGAAAGAGAAACAGGACTGAGAGCAATTCTTAACTACGGGCATACAATTGGTCATGCTATTGAAACTGTAACAAAATATACCCGTTATCTTCATGGCGAAGCCATTTCAATAGGAATGTGTCTTGAAGCAGAACTCGCTCAATTATTAAATATAACCGAGCCATCTGAAGTTAAAAAAATAAAAGAGCTTATTCAGTTCTGCGGGCTCCCCTATTGTCTTCCTGAAGATATAGACAGAACAGAAATTATTTCTTCCATGTATCTTGACAAAAAAGCAATTGCAGGTAAGCTTAAGTTTGTTCTACCTGAAAAAATCGGTAAAGTTAGAATAGAAAGAAATATTCCTGGGGAAATTTTGAAGAAACTCTTATAATTTTAGGACAGAAAAGGGCATTGTTAAGGTTAACCAAAATCAAATTATTCTAAAAAAATAGGTGAAGAATTTTACATATTATCCATGAAATAATCAGACATGAAGGAAGTGTAAAGATCCATGCAAGTACTATATTTTTGCCAATACCCCATCTTACTGCTGAAAATCTTTTTGAAGCTCCAACACCCATAATTGTTGAAGAAATAACATGTGTTGTTGAAAGTGGCAAGCCAATTCTTGATGCGACCTCTATTACTGTTGCTGCTGCTGTTTCTGCTGCAAATCCGTGTATAGGCCTTAACTGAACCAATTTTATACCAAGGGTTTTAATAATCCTCCATCCGCCTGCTGCAGTACCAAAAGCCATTGCTGTTGCGCACATAACAATTACCCATAATGGCACATAAAAATCCTTAAGCTGATAATAACTCACTAAAGCCATTGTTATTATTCCCATTGTTTTCTGTGCGTCGTTGCTTCCATGGCTGAAAGCCATATAAGCTGCTGACAAAACTTGTAATCTTCCAAATAGATTACTCACTAATATCGGGGTTGATTTTCTAAACAACCACATAAGGAATGACATCAATAATATACTCAAAATAAAACCTATCAAGGGAGAAAGCACCAGGCCTATAAGTATTTTATAAACACCCTTCATTATCACCACTTTAAAACCTGAAGTAGCTATCGCAGCTCCTACAACTCCTGATAAAATAGCATGGCTTGAGGAAGTAGGAAGACCAAAATACCATGTTAATAAATCCCAGATTATTGCAGCACTTAAGGCAGATATTATAGTTATTTGAGTGATACTGATAGCTTCAACTAAACCAGCGCCTACAGTTTTTGCAACAGCAGTCCCTGATAAAGCTCCAACCATATTCAGGAAAGCAGCCATTGATACTGCTACCTTAGGCGAAAGAACCCTTGTTGATACAGACGTGGCTATTGCATTTGCTGTATCATGAAATCCGTTAATAAAATCGAAAACAAGTGCAAGAATTATGACTATGATAAGAAGAATAAAAGACTCAGGCATTTTTAAGGACTATGGATTCAAGAATATTTGCAACATCCTCACATTTATCCGAAGCATCTTCAAGATGTTCATAAATTTCTTTCCATTTTATAATAAGTATAGGATCGGTAAATTCATCAAAAAGATGTCCAAGCGCATCTTTAAAGCCTCTGTCAATTCTATTTTCAAGACGGTTTATTTCAATGCAGTATTCCTGAATATGGTTATAATTTTTATCCTTTAGTTTTTTTATTGCTTTCTCAACAAGCTCTACGGTCGTTAATAAATCCTTTGCCATTGTAATAGCCCATTTTGTGGATTCTTTCAGTTTGAACACTGTCAATCTGTCGGCAGCACCCCAGATAAGATCCACAATATCATCAAGTGTTGATGCGAGCGCATGAATATCTTCTCTATCAATGGGTGTTACAAAAGTTTTATTCAGCTTTCTTATAATATCGTGGGTCATGACATCGCCTTCCTGTTCAAGTTCATGTACCTCGCGTGCCCATGCTTCAAGATTTGTAAAATGTTCCATGATTCCCACAATTAATGTGGCTGCATGAGTTGCATTTGCAGCAGCTTTTTCAAAAATGCTGAAGAAATCAGTTTCTTTTGGAAATATTTTCATATCTATTATACCTACCGAGTGTTAGAATATACAAAAATTTCAACAAAGTCAATGAATGATTTGAAATTTTTCAATAAAGATTATAAAATCATTAATAATTATTTTTTATATTTAATTAACTAAATAATTAAAATTAAAATACGATAAATAAGTTAGATATTTCTTTTAATTAAAATATTAAAATTTATGACAAGATCAATAAAAGTATTCCATGAATCATTATTAGATCATCTGGTATATACCTTTGCAAAAGATAAATTCTCTGCTACTCCCAGAGACAAATTCAATGCTGTTGTAATGTCTGTCAGGGAAAATCTTACCGAAGCATGGATGAATACTCAACAGCAATATTATTATAAGGACTTAAAAAGAGTCTATTATCTTTCTCTTGAATTCCTCCTTGGAAGGCTTCTCAGAAGTTATGTTTTAAATCTTGATTTACCAGAGGACTATAGTAAAGCTGTTGATGTTCTCGGTCTTACCTACGAAGAAATTATTGAACATGAATGGGATGCAGGACTTGGAAACGGAGGTCTTGGCAGGCTTGCAGCCTGTTTTCTTGACTCACTTGCAACACTCGGTTATCCTGCTTATGGTTACGGGATAAGATATGAATATGGGATATTTAACCAGAAAATCATCAATGGCTATCAGGTCGAATCTCCTGACAACTGGCTCAGGTATGGCAATCCATGGGAATTCCCGAGACCTGAAGTAATCTATCCTGTTCACTTTTACGGTAGAGTTAACACAATAACAGGAGAGAGTGGCAGATTCAGAATGGAATGGGTCGATACCGACGAAGTCATGGCAATGGCTTACGATTATCCTGTTCCAGGATTTCATAACATGATTGTCAATACACTAAGACTATGGTCAGCAAAATCATCAAGAGAATTTAATCTTGAATATTTCAATAGCGGTGATTATATCAAAGCAGTAGAAGATAAAAGTAATAGTGAAACCATTTCAAAAGTATTATATCCTGATGATCAGACTCTTGCGGGTAAAGAACTCCGTTTGAAGCAGCAATATTTTTGTGTAAGCGCTACAATCAGAGATATTATAAGAAGATTCAAAAAAGACCACAATAATTTTGAAGAATTTCCCGATAAGGTAGCCATACAATTAAATGATACACATCCTGCTATAGGCATAGCTGAACTTATGAGAATATTTGTTGACGAGGAAATGATAGGGTGGGCTGAAGCATGGAACATAACCAGGAAAACCTTTGCATATACTAATCATACTGTTTTACCCGAAGCCCTTGAAACATGGTCAGAAGGTTTGATGAGCTATTTACTCCCAAGACATCTTCAAATAATTCAAGAAATAGACAGAAGATTTATGATACAGGTTGAAAATACATTTCCTGATGAACCAGAAATGAAGTGGCAGACAGCAATAATAACTGGCAATGGCGACAGGAAAGTTCATATGGCAAGGCTTGCAATTGTCGGCAGTCATACTGTCAATGGTGTATCAAAATTGCACTCTGATATTTTAAAAAATTATGTATTTAGCAATTTCTATAAATTATATCCTGATAAATTCTGTAATATAACAAACGGAATCACACCAAGACGCTGGCTTCTTGAATCAAATCCTGAACTTTCGGCACTTATAACAGAAGCCATTGGCAACAGGTGGATCAGGAATCTTGAATTTTTAAGAGAGCTTGAAAAGTTTACAGATGATTCCGAATTCTGCAACAGATTTCGTCAGATTAAAAAAGATAATAAAAGTGCTTTATCTAAATATCTTGAAAAGACTTTTAAGCTGTCTTTCCCTGTTTCATTCATGCTTGACTGCCAGATTAAAAGAATGCATGAATACAAAAGACAATTATTAAATATACTTCATATTTTAACTCTATATAACAGGATTATAGATGGAAAAGTTAATGATTATTTTACTCCAAGAACTATACTTTTTGCGGGAAAAGCCGCGCCAGGTTATTACATTTGTAAGCTTTTCATTAAATTAATTCACAATATATCACAAATTATTGATGCTAATGCTGATATTAGAAAATACTTAAAAGTCATTTTTGTGCCAAATTACGGGGTATCCCTTGCACAACGCATTATTCCTGCCGCAGAACTTTCAGAACAGATATCAACTGCTGGATATGAAGCATCAGGCACAGGAAATATGAAATTTACATTAAACGGCGCCTTAACTATTGGCACACTTGATGGTGCCAATGTCGAAATAGTTCAGGAAGTCGGAGAAGAAAATTTCTTTATTTTCGGGATGACTGCTCAGGAAATTATGGAAATTCAGAAGAACTATAACCCGCACACATATTATGAAAACAATAAAGAACTTCGAACAATTATAAAACAACTTTCCGACGGACATTTTTCTCCGGGAGAACCACATCTATTTCAACCCATTGTGAGAGCTTTGCTTGAACACGACAGATTTTTTGTTCTCGCAGACTATGAATCCTATATCAAGACTCAAGAAAAAGTTTCAGAAATATACCAGGATAAAGACAGGTGGACAAAAATGGCAATACTTAATGTGGCAAGGTCAGGCAAATTCTCAAGTGACAGGGCAATAAAAGAATATGCAGAAAAAATATGGCATATTTCACCTTTGATTTAAACAAAATATTTTTTTAGAAATGTTTGTATTATTAAGCCGATTAATATTTCAATCTATAAGCAGGAGCCCAGATTTTATCTTTGTCTATTATATGCAAAACCTCCCAACCTCTTCTATATAATTCTCCTGCTATCCATCTTCTGTGGCATTTCCATGGAAACTTTTCAGCACATACAATAACAGAATGTTTATTAATAGCTATTTTCTCAAGTATTTCTATTCCTTCTCTAAAACTTTCGGTTAATGCATAAGCCTTATACCCGCCTTTTCTGAATCCCCCAAGTTCTTTGCCGAGAAAATAATAATCAATACCTTGTTTATTGAGCAGTTCTTCAAGCTCTTTTTTACAAAATATATTTATTTTACTTTTCGGATAACTTCTCACATCAATCAATGCCTGAATATTGTATGACGCGAGAATCTCGATAAAATCTTCTTCTGTTCTTAAATCTGTTCCGAGTGTATATATTTTTTTCATATTAAGCTGCGAAAACTATAACTTGTCAGGTATTCAAAAAAACAAAAAATTCGGTTATTATATTAAGACTATTTTCCTTTCATTCTATCGGGCGATTAGCTCAGTGGAAGAGCGCTTCCTTCACACGGAAGAGGTCGCTGGTTCAATCCCAGCATCGCCTACCATATTCTCTGATTTAAAACTTCTATCTGCCTGATAATAAACATTTCTCGAAAATTTTATTTTTTTTGCAACAGGTTAATTGTTTCACGAAGTTTTCACAGTTTCTTCATTATTAATTCATAGTTTGTAGCTATTATATAAAATAATATTAGTTTCAAATCCCTCCCGAGCAGGCAGACCCCCCATCTGCCTGCTTTCATAACCATCTTCCGCAGGCAGCCGTACTCCTTCGGCTGCCTTATTTCTTTTTTTATTCTGCCATGTTTTGTTTATCCTGAATTTTCAAATATCAAACTATTCTATAAATTTCACAATCTCTGAAGTTGATACTCTTTCTGTTCTATAACTGTTTATAGGTGAATCCATATCCGGGTATCCTATTGAAATGCCTATAACAAGCCTTTTTGACGCAGGTATCCCGAGAAATTCTTTTATCTGCTTTGCATAATCAGTAAGAAATGCCTGCGGGACAGTACCAAGACCGAGTGAGTGAGATGCGAGCATAAGACTTTGAGTAAAAAGTCCAAGGTCAAAAATAGACCATGTTGTCAAAGATGAATCATGGAAAAGAAATATGCCGTGAGGAGCGCCATAAAAATTGAAATTTGCTATCTTGGCTTTTTTTCTTACCTCCGGATCATTTAAATCCTTTCCTGTAATTTCACTTCTTTTTCTCAATAAAGCAGAAATTCTTTTTTCATTTTCTGCCGGCCATGATTTTGGCTCTTCAATATCAGGAGATGGTTTTTCACCATTTTCGAGCAAATTTACAAGATACCTGGAAAGCTCTTCCTTTTTCCTTCCTGATACAATTATCGCTTCCCATGGCTGACTGTTTTTATAAGAAGGACTCCATTTTGCTGTATCGATTACTTTCATTAGAACATCTTCCGGAACACGATCTGGTTTAAATTTCCTTATACTCATCCTTGTTTTTATACATTCAATCGCATCCATAAATTACCTCCATCCCTCAGATTATTTTTTCTATAGTAGCCAAATTCGTTTTCCATGTGCAAGAATATATCTTCAAAATCTTTTAATCCTATAAACTTGTTGAAAACTATTTAGATTTTATCATTTCTCTGAATTATAACCCGAAAATGTAACAAACATTAAAATTACTGACATAAAAAAATTAGTTCTTCAAGATATGTTATATTATAAATATTTGCTTATAATTTTTATAAAACAGGACCGATTTCTTGATGAAAAAATTAGTTTTGTTCGCATGTCTTGGTATCCCTGCTGTTGCAGGAGCTATGCTTGGACTAATCGCTAATAAAAAACATCCGGTTAAAGGTAGTTTGCTTGGTGCAACAACAGGAGTGCTTGCCGGCTCAGCAGTAGTTGCTGCATATAATTTAATTGAAACAGAAAATAAAGTTCCTTATTATTCAAAGTCATCGCCTTTATATGAAGATATATCTTCTTTTTAGGCAGATTAATAACCCGTAAATATTTTACCTGGATTTAGAATATTTTTCGGATCAAAAACCTTTTTAATTGATTTCATAATCTCGAGTTCTTTTTCTTTTATTTCCATATTTAAATACGGAGCTTTTGTAAGTCCAATCCCGTGTTCACCAGAAATTGTTCCTCCGAGCTCAAGAGTTTCGCTGAAAATTCTCTTGACAAGTTCTATTCCTTTCTGATATTCATGCTCATCATTTTTATCTACCATAATATTAACATGTATATTGCCATCTCCGGCATGGCCGAAATTCACTATTTTAATACCGGTTTCATCAGACAAAATCCTTAATTTTTTCAACATATCTGTAAGCCTGTTTCTCGGGACAACAATGTCTTCGTTGATTTTAGTTGGTTTCAATTTATATAGAGCAGGAGAAATAGCACGTCTCGATACCCAGAGATTATTTCGTGCGTACTCATCTTCAGCCATTTTGATTTCTGCACCGAGTTTGTGACATATATCTATTATTTTTTCAGCTTCTTTTGTAATAACCGAAGGGTAACCATCAAGTTCAATAAGCAAAAGAGCATCCGCATTATCTGGAAGCCCCACAGGTTTGTAACTCTCGACAGCTAAAACAGCTTCTCTATCCATAATTTCAAGGGTTCTCGGTATTATGCCTCCAGATACTATTTTCGAGACCACATCCCCTGACGCTTCAAGACTATTGAAAACCGCCAATAAAGTAATGACTTCAGCAGGCAATGGAATTACTCTAAGCCTTATTTTTGTAAAAACTGAAAGTGTACCTTCTGATCCTACAAGTAACCTTGTTAGGTCATAACCAACAACTCCTTTGGCAGTTTTAACTCCTGTAGTAATTATTTTGCCATCAGGCAATACTGACTCTATTTCCATTACATAGTCTCTCGTAACTCCATATTTTAAAGCTCTTGGACCTCCGGCATTTTCAGCTACGTTTCCTCCTATTGTGCAAAAATTCATACTTGCAGGATCAGGCGGATAAAATAACCCCATCCATTCAAGCTCATCCTGCAGCCTCCCGTTAATTACTCCAGGTTCACAAACTACATATAAATTGTCTTTGTCTATTTCAAGGATATTCTTCATTTTCTCAAAACTGAGAATTATTGCTCCTCTGGAAGCAATAGCTCCTGCTGTCACTCCTGTGCCAGCTCCCCGCGGCACAACAGGAATATTATTTTCGTGTGCTAATTTCATAATATTCACAACATCGAGAGTGCTTTTTGGCCAGATTACTGACATAGGAATTTGCTCAATACTTGAAGCATCAAAGCTGTAAGACAGAAGGTCTTCCGGTGAAGTTGAAAATTTTATGTCTTTTAATTTATCAAGAACTTTTTCAATCATGAAGGTTTATAATACTTCTATGTTAACGCCTGGGCTTCGACCAGTTGCATTGATATAACCTTGGAAACTCCTGCTTCTTCCATTGTGATACCGTAAATATAATCCGCAACACTCATGGTATTTCTATTATGGGTAACAACAATAAACTGGGTATCGCGTGAAAATTCTTTCAAAAGACTGGCAAATTTATCAGTATTTATTTCATCAAGAGCAGAATCAGCCTCATCTAAAATACATAAAGGAGTTGGTTTCAAAAGAAAGCTGGCGAATAAGAGTGATAATGCTGTGAGAGTTTTTTCTCCACCTGATAAAAGTGAAATATTCTGGAGCCTTTTGCCCGGCGGCTGGGCTATTATATCAATGCCGGTTTCAAGTATATTATTTTCGTCAGTCAGAATTATTTCTGCTCTTCCGCCTCCAAATAAGGATACGAAAACTTCTGAGAATTTAGCTTTAAGAGCTTCGTAAGCTTCTCTAAGTTTTTTGCGTGTTGTAATATTTATCTTCGATATTGCCTCTTCAAGTTCTGCTATGGATTTGTTTAAATCATTCTGCTGGTTGGTAAGAAATTCATAACGTGTGCGTAATTCTTCGTATTCCTCTATTGTGCCGAGATTTACTGTACCAAGCTCCTGAACTTTTTGTTTTAGCTCTGCAAGCCGAACTTCATCATCTTCTGTCAAAGGTTCAACCTCAACATCTTCTATATTATGACCATAATTTTGTCTGACATGTTCGGCAAGATTCTCCATTTTAATCTTATGCTCTGCTCTCTGCACATCGAGTTCATTAAGCCTTTGTGATAGGGATTCTGTCTGGCTTCTTAATTGCTTAAGATACTGTTCTATGCTGAATAAGTGCTGATTCTCATTGTCTATAACATCTTTTCTTGTGGATATATCAAATCTAAATTTATCAGCTTCCGATACTTTTAATTTTATTTTATCCTCATTTTCCAGCATCTCATTTTCTTTCTCTATGATGCGGGACTGAACCGATGATATTTCTTCAGCAAGAAATTCTTTCTTCTGCTGAATATCCCCCAGTTCCTTTGAAATGGATTCTTTTTCTTTTGAGATAGAATCTATCTTTTCCTTTAATGAAGTCAGTGTTAATCTTATATCAGTAACTTCTGAGCGCTGTTCTTCCAGTTGTGATTTTTTTTGTGAAATCTCTTCCTGAATAGTACCGCAATTCTGTTCCAGTATGCTTCTTTTATCATCTATGGCCTTTATTTCCTGTTCTTTTTCAAAAAGAAGTTTATTCAATGCCTCTTTTTCTTTCGTGATCTGTTCAATTTCAAGAGCTACATAAGCAAGCTTTCTGCTTCTGCGCTCTTTATCTTCTTTAAAATTTTCAGCAGTAAGTTTTAAAAGAGAAATTTCTTTTTCCCTTTCGACAATCGAAGATTCAATTGATTTAAGTTCAGCTTCCTTGCTCTCGATCATCTGCTGGAGAGACAAAATATTTTTCTGTATGCGTTCAATAGAAAGCTTCTTATCCTCGATTTCTGATTCTAACTCTCTTAGTTCTCTTTTTCTTTTCAGAACACCTTTTATTTCTCCTGCGATAACAGTTCCTGAAGGTTCTATAACATCTCCTTCAAGAGTTACATAGTGCAAATTGTGTCCTGCTTTTATAAGCTCAAAAGCTGAATTGAGGTCTTGCACAATAAAGACATTATGAAAAATCCTTTTAATAATAGAACTAAACTGATTTCCGGCTTTAATAAAATCAATAGCTTTACCAATCACTCCATTCGGGGACTCCTTTATATCATCTAAAGAAGTATTATTAGCAGGGATAAAACCTGTTCTTGCCAGGCCCTTCGCTTTAATTAGTGAAACAGCCGAATTTATATCATCAAATGTTTGGAGTATAAATGAATTAACTTTTTCAGAAAGAAATCCCTCAACAGCTTTTTCATATTTTGAATCAACCTGAAAAGTATCAGATAAGGAAGCTATTAACTGGAATTTTACATCTCCTGAAAAAAGTTCCTTTGTAGAAGAATCAAGAACAAGCTCTTTAAGAGATTCAGCTCTTGATATACTGGAAGCAAGCTCTTCCTTCAATTTTGAGAGACTTTCCCTTAAATTTTCAAACTTATTTTTATTCTCGGACAATTCATTTAAAAGATTTGTTTTTTGATCTTTCAGAATAATAAGGTTGTTATTTTTATCAAGAAGACTCGACTGAATGTCTTTAATTGAAATATCAACATCGGATAATGTTCTTTTAAGGCTCTCTGCTTCTCTGCCTGCATTTTCTTCACGGTGCTTTAGATTTTCAATGGAGGAGATTATTTTATTGTATGAATTTTTAAGATTACTGAGTTCTTCAGAAATTTTGAAAACATCTTTCCTTCTATCTTCAAGAAGTTCCTCTTTTTCTGCCAGCTCATCTTCAATATTTTTTGCAATGTCTGACTTTTCTCTTAAGATTTCCCTTTGATTTTCAAGCTCTGAAATGAGTGTTTCAGATGTCTTTTCAAGCTCCTGTTTTTTCGCCAAATTATTTGCTTCTCTGTCAGCGTATTCTTCTTTTTGTTGTAATAATCTTGAAAGATATTCTTTTTGATTTTCTATCTCGGTTTTTGCGACAGCTATAGCTTTTTCAATTTCAGCGATTTCTCTTTCAAGACCCTGAAATTTTATCTGAATTTCATCGAGAGCCTTTTCCTTTTCAGCAAGTTCAAGACGTCTTTTCTCTGTTTCATTTTCAATTGTAGATAATTCGGTTCTTTTAACAGCATCCTGTTCTTTAAGCATATTATATTCAGACGATATCCCAGCATATGACTGCCCTAAAATATCATAATCTCTCTTTGCAATTTTTAATTCTATTAAATTTATCTCTGAAGAAAGTTTCTTGAATCGCTCGGCTTTTTTCGCGAGGCGATCAAGAAAATTAATTTGTTTCTTTACTTCGGCTACAATGTCATTTACTCTTTGCAGGTTTGCTCTCGATGATTCAAGTTTCGACAAAGCTTCTTTTTTCCTGACATTATATTTCATTACACCCGCAACTTCCTCTATAAGAATACGCCTTTCCTGAGGTTTTGCATTCAGAATTTCGGTTATCCTGTCCTGTTCAAGTATCGAAAAACTTTTCACCTCAAGCCCTGTATCGAGAAATAGATCTTTTATATCTTTTAGCCTGCAGGGTGTTTTATTTAATATATATTCGCTATCACCCGAACGGTATAATCTCCTTGTTACCGTAACAATATCTGATTCTGGTTCTCCGTTATCACCATTTTGTTCGGGCTCTCGAGACGGGTTGATGCCTGAAATATATAATGAGACCTCTGCCATACCTTTTGGCTTTTTAGAAGTAGAGCCATTGAATATGACTTCCTCCATCTTTTCACCCCTGAGGCTCTTAGCGCTTTGCTCACCTAATACCCACCTGAATGCATCAACAACATTGCTTTTACCACAACCATTAGGACCTACAATACAGGTAATCCCGGGATGAAAATTAAATACAGTCTTATCTCCAAAAGATTTGAAACCAATTAATTCAAGTTTTTCAATGCGCATTTTTAATATTTATATTTTTGATAAATAAAAGGTATGTATATACTAAGTTATTAGTATACCTTTAGTATATATGTTTTGAAAAGGGGCGAAAGTATATTAAGTTTGCTTTCTAAACACAAGGTTTAGCAAAAAGAAGGTCTTCAACCACCGCTGCTGAAACCAGAATTCGACGAACCTCTTGAGCTGCCCGAGCTTGAATCAATAGAACACGAGCAACTAAAAGATGAAAGTTTCTTTTTAATATTTTTTGACCCGCATTTCGGGCATTCTGTACTTTGATTTGAACTCCATTGTAAAATAGAAAAAATTTCGTTACAATCCATGCAATTGTATTCATAAATAGGCATATTATTAACCTCCCAATATATTAATAAATTACTTTATTTATTATAATTAATCTGAACAACTGAGTCAACATAAAAATACATTATGCGCCTTCAATAAACTATTTACTTTACTGATAAATTTCCAAAGATGCGAGCCTTCCCAGTAAATCTTCCCACATGAGTTGCACCTATAAAATTTATTGTTATTTAAATAAACATATTCAGGCACAAGGTCTCTAATTAAATCTTTATCAGTTATATCAGCAATAATTCCATTGCAAACCAAACATCTGCTCATAAAATCAATTTTCTCTGGTTTAAGTCTATTCAAAACTTCAATTATCTGTTCTTCAACATTATTAGAAGTTATTAGAACAAAATCCTTCAAACCTTTAATTTTAATAAGTCCTGTATCACGTGTAAGTATTACTCTATCTTCTTTCAGGGCTATACTAATAAGCGCCCTGTCTGTAATATGTGGATAATAAAGAGTATCATAACCGAGAAATCTGAGCCATCTTGCGAGCCTGCCAAGCATCGCATCTGCTATGAATTTTTTCTTTACATTTTGTACTTCCATTGTATTATCAAATTATAACTGATTTCTAATTCTTCTTAACCTTAAATAATACAGACATTGTTCATAGTAGTAAGGCCGTCTGGCCGGACGACCTTACTACTTCAGCTTTTAGCCTATTATTTAGGTTGGATGAGGTTTTTAAAGAATATTTCTATCAGGGGTTTAAATAAAGAATGATGCCCGGGTCGATCCCTGTCTGAGCGTTTTGTAAATATTAATGGCGGTGTTTATTGCTGCTTTTTCAGATGCGCAAAGAAAAGGTCCAGCCTTATCATAAAAACCTGATGTAAGGTAGTTTGAACAGCAACACCAGTTCATACAGAGGTTTTTAAAATCGCAGAAAATACATTTTTCCTGAAAATCAAAACCAGTTGTTTCCTTTTGGTTGATTCTTTCCTGGAATAATCCCTCATAAATGTTTCCGATGCTGTTTTCGTTATTTGAGGAATCAGTTATAAAACGGTCACATGGATAAATATCTCCTGATGGTGAAAATGCCATACCCGATGAACCGGGTGAGCATTTATCAGAAGTCATGTATCCTCCTTGCTGAATGATTTCCAGTTTCTTATTTATCAAATTTATATATATAGATTCATTTTTTTGTGCATAGTTAAGATACCAATTTGCAATTTTATGATATATTACCGGAAGCAAATCAGCGTCCTTTTTTGTCCAGTGAGCTGTAAAGTCAGGGTTTAGATAAATATTTTTAACTCCAATCGATATCAGATATTCTATGACATAATGAAGATTTCTGAAAGTTGCAGGATGATAAGTTGCCTGGACTGAAATATTGGAAAATATATTTACTGCTTCTTTTAATGTCTGTTCAACAAGATAAGAACTCCCGCGATTATATTGAAAATGTCTCATAACATCGTGAATAAATGCAGGCCCATCGCAACTTATACATAATGAAAAATTGTTATCGAGAAGAAATTTTTTTATTTCTTCACTAAAAATTGTGCCATTTGTTATCAACGAAAGTTTGACATCTCTGTCTTGAAATGATGAAAGTTTCTTTATTAAAGATGTGACTTGTTTTAGAAGTTCAAATTCTATTAACGGTTCTCCACCTGTGAATAAAATTTCAATTTTTTCTTTTATTGGTGTATGATTGAATATAAAATTAATAATATCATTTGCAACTTCAATCGGCATGGTAACATCAGATTTAATGATATGGCAATATTTGCATTGGAGATTACATTTAAAAGTTGTATGGAATATATACCTCATAATTTTACCCCTTTGCCTATAAATAATATATCAAATGCTAAATTTAATTACAAGAAAATAATGATATTTTGTTTAATTAAAATTTTTATAAATATATAACAATTAAATATTAGACTGAAATGGTGAAAGTAAATTTTAATTTAAACCGAAAATGCATTTAAACATCAAATTGGAAATTAGATATCAAAAAAATTTTTCAGAACACAATGTATTATTTCAATTGCATTTTCTGGGTTTGAATAAAATCATTTTTAAAAATTATTATTAGCAGTAGTTAATAAAGATTATGATATTATAATAAAAATATTTAATTGTACTAATAATATTATTTTAGGTAAAATAACTTACAAATTTTGGAATAAAAGGAGATTTGTTTATGCTGGTACGTATTTTCCCTTTTTTAGAATGGCTAAAAGATTACAACTTTGCCAAGCTAAAAGCCGATGCAATTGCCGGACTTACTGTTGCATTGGTATTAATACCACAATCAATGGCTTATGCCCAGTTAGCAGGATTGCCGTCTTATTATGGTTTGTATGCATCTTTTTTACCTCCAATGCTTGCAGCATTGTTTGGTTCAAGCAGACAGCTTGCAACAGGACCTGTAGCCGTTGTTTCACTTATGACATCCGCATCTTTAAGTCCACTGGCTACAGCAGGAAGTGATAGTTTTATAGCTTATGCAATATTACTTGCATTAATTGTAGGAGTTTTTCAATTTTTGCTCGGAGTTTTAAGACTCGGACTTGTCGTAAATTTTTTATCCCATCCTGTTGTCAATGGCTTTACAAATGGCGCAGCAATAATTATTGCCACTTCCCAGTTATCAAAAATGTTTGGTGTTTCAGTTGATGAAGCCCACCACCATTACGAAACAGTCATTAGAGTTATAGAAGCTGCAATTCATTATACACACTGGCCTACCTTTATTATGGGCGTTGCTGCCTTTATTATTATGTTTGGATTAAAAAAGATTAATCCAAGAATACCAAATGTTCTTGTAGCTGTTGCAATTACTACAGCTATTTCATGGGCAATAGGTTTTGAAAATGATATGAGGGTAGATATTTCCCGCATTCAGTCCCCAAAAGTTCATGAAATGATAGCAACCTTCAATAAGACACTAAATGATATTTCCGAACTCTCAAAACAACGCACCGAGAATACAAAACTTATGGAAGAAGCAAAAAAGAATAATAATAAAATTGACATGCTGAATATTAAACGTAATGAAGAAGTTTTAAATGTCAATATGGAAGAACTTAAAATGAAAGAAGCATCTATAAGAAAAGAGCTTAGAGACATGTTTTTTACTGGGGTCAAGCAATCAGATGGTTCTATGTATTTTTACATTAAAGGAGAAACTCCACAGGGGATTGTATCAGATGGTAAAATATGGAGGCTTAAAGTAGGCAACAAACCAATAAAAGAGGATTCTATACGCTTTATTGGAGGCGGTGCTGTAGTGGGTGTTGTTCCAAAAGGACTACCTTCATTTACGGTACCACCAATAGATTTCAAGGTTATACTTCATCTTTTTCCATATGCTGTAATTATTTCTTTACTTGGTTTCATGGAAGCAATATCCATAGCTAAAGCATTAGCGGGTAAAACAGGACAAAGGCTCGATCCAAATCAGGAACTTATAGGACAGGGCATAGCGAATATGGTTGGTGCTATAGGAAAAGGCTATCCTGTTTCAGGTTCTTTTTCCCGTTCAGCAGTTAATTTTCAGGCAGGAGCAATAACAGGGCTTTCAAGTGTTTTTACAAGTCTTGCTGTTCTGATAGTCCTTTTATTCTTTACTCCATTGCTCTATCATTTACCGCAATCGGTTCTTGCTGCTGTTATTATGATGGCTGTTATAGGTTTAATAAATGTTTCAGGTTTTATACATGCATGGAAAGCCCAGAAATATGACGGGATTATTTCAGTACTTGCTTTTATTGCAACTTTAGCTTTTGCGCCTCATCTTGATAAGGGCATAATGATTGGCGTTGTTCTTTCAATTTCGGTATTCTTATATAAGAGCATGAAACCTAAGATTGCATTACTGGCGAGACATGAAGATAAATCTCTTCGTTGCATCGAAACGCACGGACTCAAAGAATGCGAGCATATCGCAGTTGTTAGATTTGATGGTCCTTTGTTCTTTGCAAATTCAAGCTATCTTGAAGATAGTATAAGAGAACTCATCTCAAAGAAAAAGAATTTGAAGCATATTATTCTTGTTGCCAACGGTATAAATGAAATGGATGCTTCTGGCGAAGAAACTCTGTCATTGCTTGTTGACAGGATAAGAAGTTCCGGAATGGATATATCTTTGAGCGGGGTTAATGAGTCGGTGATGGCAGTACTTAAACGTACACATCTTTTTGAAAAAATAGGCGCTGACCATATATATCCGACACAGGAACAGGCAATAAACAAGATTTATCCAACAACCCATAGGGACACATTAGAAAAAGAATGCCCCTTGCTTGCTGTTTGCAAGGTTTAGATAGCATACGGAGGGAAATATGTCAATAATAAGTATCTTTTCAGGTAAGTATTGCAATGAAGAAATAGCTATAAAAGAAATTATAGCAATTTCCGGTTATAAATATCTCACCGACTCTGACTTCGTTTCAAAAGCCGCCAAACTATCCGGAATGTCTGAAGATAAAATATCAAAAGCTTTTTCTTCAAAAACATCTGTTTTTAATCAATTTACAAGAGAAAAGGAAAAATCAATTGCTTATCTTAAACTGGCAGTTGCAGAAACTTTAACTGAAGATAATCTAATTATTAATGGTTTTACAGCACATCTGATACCATCAAAAATTTCACATGTTCTTAAAATATGCCTCATAGCTGACATGAAATACAGGATTTCAGTTGCTGTTTCATCAGGTGTACAAGAAGGGGATGCATCAAAAGTAATTCATAAAAGTGACGAAGAAAAAATTGCATGGACAAGAACTATTCTTGAGAAAGATGACCCATGGAATATCTCGCTTTATGATATGGTTTTACCTACTGACAAGATGAACTCAAAAGAAATCGCAGATATGGTAAGAAAAAGTCTTGAAAAAGATGTTCTGAAAACAACCGAACAGAGCAAAAAAGCGGTTCAGGATTTCATTCTCGCAGCACATTTTGAAACAATTCTTGTAAATGAAGGATATTATTTTGTAAATGCAGAAGCAGAAAATGGCGAAGTTACATTAATAATAAATAAAAACGTTCTAATGCTTGAGAAACTTGAAAAAGAATTGCAGGCAATAGCAACTAAAGTTTCGGGGGTTAAATCCGTTTCAACAAAAGTTGGCAAAAAATTTTACCAAACTGATATTGTCAGAAAATATGATCTTGAGATGCCGACAAAATTATTGCTTGTTGATGACGAACGCCAGTTTGTTCAGACACTTTCTGAAAGACTTTTTATGAGAGAAATAGGTTCTGTTGTAGCTTATGATGGTGAAAGCGCTTTGAATATAATCAAAGAAGAAGAACCTGAAGTTATGATACTTGACCTGAAAATGCCAGGAATTGATGGCATTGAAGTTCTTAAACGTGTTAAACAGACAAACCCGAAAATTGAAGTTATTATTCTTACAGGACACGGCTCTGAAGAAGACAGGAAAAAATGCATGGAACTTGGCGCTTTTGCATATCTTGAAAAACCTGTAGATGTAAATCTTTTAAGCGAAACAATTAAAAAAGCAAACGAGAAGATAAAGCAAAGCAAATAGGAATTTAAAGAGAAGGAGGGGTTTTGCCTAAACCCCTCCTGTAACCTTAAAAAGCATAACTACCAGGCTTTACTCTGGATAATTTCCTTAATATGTTCTTCGTGCTTCTTTTCAACAAGAACAAATCTCTTATGTTTTGCCTCTGCAATTTTTTCCATAATCTTATTGAGGTCAGCAGGTTTCTCCATGAAATCGATAGCTCCGGCTTTAATAGCTTCAACTCCTTTGTCAATTGAACCATGTCCTGTTAGCATTATAATCTGCAAGTCAGGATTTTCGGCTTTAATTTTCTTGAGAGTTTCTATACCGCTCATGCCGGGCATGGCGAGGTCGAGAACTATAGCATCAAATTCCTTGCCTTTAACTTTGTTGAGAGCTTCCTCACCACTTGTTGAGGTATCAACCTTTAACCCTCTTCCTTCAAGCCTCTGAGAAAAGACTTTCAAAAATTGTTCCTCATCATCAACCAGTAAAACATTAGCATTAAGATCTTCTGCCATTTAATATCCTCCTTTTTGATTAATTATTTGTTATTATCTTCTGCTTCAGTTTTAATTCTTTCAATATTACTTTTTTCTTTATAGGCCTTTCTTATCTTCTGCTCAAGATTATCAATGTCAGCTGGTTTTTTTAAAAAATCAAAACCTCCAAGCAGTCTTGCTTCCTCTTCATCTTTATCAGTACCATGAGCTGTAAGTATAATTACCTGAACATCAGGATACATACTTTTAATTTTTTTAAGCACATCAAGTCCGTGCATGCCGGGCATTTTTAAGTCAAGTAACACTACATCAATAATTGATTCCTTTAGCTTTGAAAGAGCCTGTTCTCCATCATACACAGGAACAGCTTTAATATTCCTCATGTTAAGCCGCTGTGACAGAGTATTAGCAAATGCAACTTCGTCATCTACAACAAGTAATTTTATTTCATTAGTATTCATATACTAACTTTCATTAGATTTTTTTGAAATACTGGAAATTTTCATTACTACAACATTACCTTTATCTTCAATTTCTCCTTTCATTTTTTCTTTGACAATGGTGTATATAATTTCTGATGAATCATTTAAAGGTTCATAATTTATAATGTCTCCCTTAAATGAAAGGCTTATTCTAACAGAATCATCCATTTTTTCGGTTGTAACAATGATACTGTTTCCATTTCCGGATTGCTGAATATATCTTTCAAAATAGCAGAAAATTACGAACTGAAACAAAGAAGGATTATTATAAAGTTCAGGGAGTTCGGGATCAAAAGATTTTTCGAAGCTGATTCTTTTCTGATTTGCGAGCCGCGTCATTAAGGCAATTAATTCTTCAAGGCTTTCATTAATATGAAAATTGCAAAATTGATTATCCATTCTATGGGCAAAGCTGTTTAAGAACCTGAATAAACCAATGCTTTTGTCAACCTGTTCAACTATTGAATTTATAATATCAAGGTACTGGCTGCTACTATTTTCAGAAGATTTACCAATTCTTAACATATCATCCATAAGACCCGCAGATTCTTTTATTATTGCAAGATGATTCTTAATTTCATGAGTAAAACTTGCAATAATTTTGCCGATGAATCTCAAATGAAGCTGGCGCAGTAATTGATCAAATTTCTCTTCCATTATTTTTCCTTTAAGTTAAACTTTTTCTCCTTTTCTCCATAGCACCATCAATCTTTGTGGTTAATTCACCTATATCAATTGGTTTCATTATATATTCAAATGCTCCACTCTTCATTCCTTCTTCGACACTTTTTATATCACCATGTCCTGTCAGTATAATAACCTCAATAGACGGATCAAACTTTTTTATGCTTTTAAGTATTTCTATACCGTTCATGCCCGGTATCTTAAGGTCGAGTATTACAACATCTGGAGGGCTTTTATGAAACAATGCCATTGCTTCAAGTCCGTTTGAAGCTGTGTCAACTATATAATTACGCATTTGTAATCGCTCCGCAAGAGCTGATGCAAATTCAAATTCGTCATCCACCAGAAGAACCTTTGTTTGTGACATTATTAATACCCTCCTTACACAGCCTCGTATTTTACTGGGATATCAATCATAAAAGTAGTTCCCTTTCCAACTTCACTTTCTACAGCTATATTCCCGCCGAGTTTCTGAATAATTCCATAGGATATAGAAAGTCCGAGGCCTGTTCCTTTCCCTTTCTCTTTTGTAGTATAAAATGGTTCAAATATATGTTTTATTTTATCCTTTGGAATACCTATTCCGTTATCGGATATTAAAATTCTTATTCTATTATTATCAACTATTTTTGTAATTACTTCAATACGTCCGTCTTCCTCCACTGCATCTATGGCATTGTTTATTATATTTAAAATTACCTGTTGTAATTGTCCTTTGTCAGTTTCAATTCTTGGCAATTCAGGAGTTAAGTCTAAAATAAGATTAATATTTCTGAACTGAATCTCTTTCTCAATAAAGCTTACTACTTCTTTAATTGCTTCGTTTAGATCAAAAAGATCATGAGATAAATCCATTCTTCTTGAAAATCCGAGAAGACGGTGTGTTATAGTACGTGCTCGCGTAATACTATCAAATATTCCATTCAGTAAAGAAAGAAATTTATACTTATTCTTTTGAAGGTCGTCAGAGGATTCAAGAATGTCTTTCATCAATCCTGCTTTTTCATTAATAATTGCAAGTGGGTTGTTTATTTCATGAGCAACCCCTGATGCGAGCCTGCCAATAGAAGCCATTTTCCCTGCATGTTCACAGGAAGCAATTGCTTCCTCACGTTCCATATCAGTCTGTTTAATTTTATTAACAATTGCCTGCGCTATTAGTGTAGTAATAAAAGTATTAAGTATTATACTCAAAATTATGATAAAAAATAATTCATTCCTGAAAATGCCAGGGATCCTGGCATATGGAGTTGACCGTATTACAGCAATGAGAAACCAGTTAGTATTTTTTATTAAAGAATAGCCGCATATTTCATGCCCATGAGTTTTAATACTTGATTCTTTTACTACTGTTTGTTCATTTGAAGGCACAGGCGTTTCTATATATTTATCAAGAGCTTTGCCATGAAAACGTGTATCAGTTTGTAAAACTCCATCCTTATTAATTATAAAATTATCATCTTTTTCCCCAATGTTTAGATTATAAACATATTTTTTTAAAGTTTCCATGTCAATTGTAGCTCTTATAATCCAGAAACCTTCTTTTTCAGGCAATTCTTTTTTAACTGCTATTGAAAAGTGAGGTATTTTCCTATATCCCATATAAACATCGCTTATATTTGAAGAACGAATAGCTACTTCATTAAACCAGTTCTGATTGGAATAATCTACACCTGTTAATTTATATGGACCTGCATATGCTATCTGAATACCATTATCATCAATTATACCTATATCTACAATACCAGGGAATTCTCTTTTAAATGCATAAAATACTTTTGAAAGTTTTTTATAATCAGAAAGTTCTTCATATGTATATGATAGTGTAAGGAATCTTAAAAATGAGAGTCTCTCATCAAGAAATGCTTCAATAGATTGTTTCGTACTCTCAATATCCCATTTTAATTGATTCCTGTAATCATCTTTAAGAATCTGCTGAAACCAGAAATAGCTGATTGTTACAACTATTAAAAGCGGAAGTATAGATAAAGCAACTTCGAGAATAACTATTCTTCTTTTAAGACTCTTATACTTATCCGAACCTAAAAGACCAAATAGATCATGAGATATAAACCATTCTTTGAAATTTGAAATAGTAATATTTTTCATTTTATTAAAATAATTATGCTCAATATCCTTTTAACCAAATTCATTATTTAAATATATCATTTGATAGTTTATTTATACAATGAAATAATATTTTGGAGTTTCCTGAGTTTTTAGTCAAACTTAGAACATAACTGGAAACGGTCGATAGTATTTGGTTTTATTCCCTGTAAAGCAATTTTATCAGGAAAGAGCAGGTTATAGATACCATCTGCAATGGCATAGTTTAAAAAGCTCGGCACACCGAAAAATCTTTTTGACACCAAGAATATCCTCTCTACCAACATCTTCAGTTTAATGCTCTGCCCAGAGTTGTTATTTTTCACATAAAAATACCTAAAACATGTTTTAATTTCTCATAATATTTTGTATAAAAGGGAATAATTATCAAAATAAATTAACCAGAAATAGAAAGGGCAATTATTAACCTGACGTTATGAATTTCAGATAAAAAATACATAAGAAAGCATAATTGAATATGCAGTGCTCTTTTGCTTATGGAATTTTCAGGGCCCTATGCTATGGAATTTATTGTACCTTTGAGGCATGGCTTTTAAAGTTATTGACATATCTCTCTATAAGTATTACTATCTTATTAAGTAATACTTAATAGAAAGGTAAGGTAATTTACATGACATCCGCAGCAGTAAAGATTACAAGAAAGGGGCAAGTTACTATCCCAAAGGAAATCAGGGAGAGGCTTAAAACGAATACAGTTTATTTTGAAATAGAAGGTGATACTGTTATCGTAAAGCCGGTTAGGGATGCAGCTGGTTCATTAAGTGAATACGCTAAAAATGTTAAGCCCGGCACCCCAATGAAGAAAATAAAAGAAATGGCATGGGAGGAGGCTGTTCGTGAGAAAACCCGCAAGAAGTCTTCCTGACACTAATATTATTGTCCGCTATCTTGTTAAAGATGACATTCCCCTTTATACGAAAGCAAAGGGTTTTTTTGATAAGGTTAAAAACGGCAGTGAAAAGGCTGTTATTCTTGAAAGTGTTATTGCTGAGTGCATCTATGTTCTGACAAAGATTTATCAAGTGCCAAAAGACAAAGCTTCTCAAAGCCTGATTGATATCTTGCACTACAAAGGGATTGCAAATGATGACCGAGAGGAACTCATCAAAGCATTGAACCTTTTTTCGAAACAGGGCATTGATATTGTTGATTGCATTTTATGTGCAAAGAGCGTAGACAGTGGTGATGTTCTCTTTTCATTTGATGATGAGTTAAATAAAGTGGTAAGACACTTATGAATATCTTTAATCTGAGAGACAGAGTCATTAATGATTACCACCAGTATGTCGAAAGCTTTCTCAATTTCTTATAAAGGTGATATGTATATTTATACTTTACAAATAGTTCTACTTTTTCTAAATCAACATGTCTGTGGTATGGTTGACATATCACATTAATATGTGATACACATAATTATGTGATATATTAAACGGAGGTTTGTATGGAACGGCAGAATGTAACATTATCCCTTCCTAAGGCGATGCTGAAAAAGGCTAAGATGCTGGCATTGAAGGAAGATAAGTCGCTCAGCGCCCTGATACGGGAATCCCTCGAGGAGAAGATCAGAAAGGACACAGGGTATAAGGAAGCTATGGAACGAGAAATAAGCCTTATGGAAAAAGGCTTTAATCTGGGCACAGGTGGCCGCATGCCATGCTCACGAGAGGAATTGCATGAACGGCGATAAGGTGTTTGTGGACACAAATGTGATTGTATATGCATATGATAAAGACGCAGGTAAAAAGCACCAGTCTGCCTTAAATATTATGAAAGACCTTTGGCACTCGGGGCTTGGGATTATAAGCACTCAGGTTCTACAGGAGTTTTTCGTTACTCTCACAAACAAAATCTCAGCGCCGCTGAAAATATCTGTTGTCCGGGAAACAATCAGAAGACTTTCAAGGTGGGATGTAGTGCTGATTGATGTAGACATAATAATAAGGGCAACAGAATTGCAGGAGAGATACAAATACTCATTCTGGGACTCTTTAATTATCGCATCTGCAATAGGAGGTGGGGCAAAAACCATCCTTTCAGAGGATCTTGCCGATGGTCAGACAATACAGGGCGTTACAATCAAGAACCCATTTATCGGTGAAGATACTATTTACCTTTTTTATCCTCAAAAGATTTTAAAGAAAAAGCAATCTCCATGTTATAAAAGACAGGCAATTTCTTAATCCAATAAACATTTGTATATATAACACCCTCTCAAAGATTTACAATTCCTTCAATTTCTATGAACAAAGGAATAATCGCATAGTTTAAATACAATTTTGAGTTTTCTGGTCAGTTTAATGTGAGAGATAACAACACTGGATAATAATAAAAAGCCCCGCAAAAACTGCGGGGCTTGTATTTTTTTATTTTAAAGTTTTTATTCCTGTAATTGCGGCTGTTCCATTAATGGAGGCTGAATTTCCCGCTTCACAAAGGTATTCCTGTATTTAGGTGTCCCTGTTCCTGCAGGTATAATTCTTCCCATTATCACATTCTCTTTTAAACCTCTAAGTTCATCAACTGCGCCGCTTATAGCAGCCTCTGTAAGCACCCGTGTTGTTTCCTGGAAGGATGCAGCAGAAACAAAGCTATCCGTAGTAAGTGATGCTTTTGTTATACCGAGAAGTAAAGGTTTGCCCTGCGCAGGTTTTCCACCTTCGGATTTTACTCTTGCGTTTTCTTCCTGAAATGCTCTTCTGTCAACCTGTTCACCTATAAGGAAATTAGTATCTCCCGGGTCTTCAATTCTGACTTTCTTCATCATCTGTCTTACTATGACTTCAATATGTTTGTCATTAATAGTAACACCCTGAAGTCTGTAAACCTTCTGTACTTCATCCACAAGATACCTTTGAAGTTCCTGAGGACCGAGTATATCAAGAATATTATGCGGGTTAACAGCGCCATCCATCAAAGGCTCTCCTGCCCTGACCCAGTCTCCTTCATGAACACCGACATGTTTTCCCTTGGGAATAAGATATTCTCTTGTTTCATCTCCACCTCTTACGACAACAACGCGCATTCCTTTATGAGCGCCTCTGAATTCAACCATTCCATCAATTTCAGTAACTATTGCCTGTTCTTTTGGCCTTCTGGCTTCAAACAACTCAGCAACTCTCGGAAGACCTCCGGTAATATCTTTTGTCTTTGTTGTTTCTCTTGGTATTTTTGCGAGTATATCACCCGGATACACAATATCATTTTTTTCAACAAGAATATGCGCACCTGCCGGAAGCAAATATCTTGCTAATGTATTAGTTCCGGGTATTTTCTGTGTAACCCTTCCCTGTTCATCCTTTATAGAAATTCTTGGTCTCATATTAGCGGGGTAATCAATAATAACCTTATGGGAAAGTCCTGTTACCTCATCAACTTCTTCTTTGACTGTAACACCTTCGATAATATCTCCATGCGCTACCTTACCGCCAATTTCAGTAAGAATAGGCATAGAATAAGGGTCCCATTCAACAAGCTTTTGACCTATTTCAACTTTTTGTCCATCATTAACAAGCAGCTTTGCGCCGTAAACAACAGAATATTTTTCTTTTTCCCTGCCTTTAGAATCTACTATAGCTATGCTGCCGTTTCTGTTCATTACGACAAGAAGTCCTTCTCTGTTTCTGACTGTATTAACATTAATAAACTTAATAATGCCAGAGTTCTTTGCTTCAAGAACAGTTTGTTCAACAACTTTTGAAGCTGCACCACCTATATGAAATGTCCTCATCGTGAGCTGTGTTCCGGGTTCTCCAATAGACTGCGCTGCAATTATACCAACAGCTTCTCCTTTTTCTACAATTTCACCTCTTCCGAGATCTCTACCATAACATTTACGGCAAACACCAAATTTTGACTGGCATGTGAGAACTGAACGTATTTTTATTTTATCTATGCCAGCCTCTATAATTTTCTTTGTAATATCCTCATCAATCTCTTGATTGCGTTTCACTATTACTTCTTTTGTAATCGGATCTTTTATATCTTCAACAGCAATTCTTCCGAGTATTCTCTCTTCAAGTGGCTGAATTATTTCTCCACCCTCTACAAGAGATGTAACATTAATACCTTCTCTTGTTTCGCAATCATCTTCATAAACAATAACATCCTGAGCAACATCTACGAGTCTTCTTGTAAGGTATCCTGAATTAGCTGTTTTCAGTGCAGTATCAGCAAGTCCCTTACGAGCACCATGTGTCGATATAAAATATTGCAAAGGAGTAAGGCCTTCTCTGAAGTTTGCAGTAATCGGTGTTTCAATAATTTCACCTGATGGCTTTGCCATAAGACCTCTCATACCAGCAAGCTGTCTGATCTGAGCTGTGCTTCCTCTCGCGCCTGAGTCAGCCATCATGAAAATACTGTTAAAAGCTCTGCGTTCTTTTAATTCCTCTTCGGTAAAAGTTTTACCATCTTCAGCACCCAATTCCTTCATCATTTCATCAGCAACTTTTTCAGTAACATTTGCCCAGATGTCAATAACTTTATTGTAGCGTTCACCATGAGTAATCAGACCATCAGCGTATTGCTTCTGAACTTCTATAACTTCTTGCTCAGCATATCGTATTAACTCAGCTTTCCTGGATGGTATATGCATATCAGCCATTGAGATTGAAAAACCCGCTTTTGTTGCATACCTGAAACCGAGTTGCTCGAGTTTATCAAGAAAAACAACCGTTTCCCTTTTACCTGCCTGCTTATAAATATAATCAATTAACTTACCAAGTTCTTTTTTGGTCATTTCTTTATTTATCATGGAAAAAGGTATTCCGGCAGGCAATATTTCTCTGAAAATTATACGGCCAACAGTTGTATTTACATATTCGCCATTGAGTTTAACACTTATTCTTGCATGTTCACTCAATTGTCCTAAGTCATAAGCTATTATTACATCCTCAGGACTGAGGTACCTGCCATTTGATTCAGCTTTTAATCTTTCCACAGGATCTTTTATTTGTTTAAGCTGCTCTTTTGTATATTCTATTCTCTCACCTTTAGCGCCCTTTTTCTCTTTCATTAGATAATAGATACCGAGAACCATATCCTGAGTTGGAACAACTATTGGCTTGCCATTTGCAGGTGACATTATGTTATTCACAGACATCATGAGTACCCTTGCTTCTATCTGCGCTTCAATAGAAAGCGGAACATGAACAGCCATCTGGTCACCATCAAAATCTGCATTAAATGCTGTACAAACCAGAGGATGTAGTTTTATAGCCTTGCCTTCAACAAGAACAGGGTCAAATGCCTGAATTCCAAGCCTGTGCAATGTTGGAGCGCGGTTAAGCAACACAGGATGTTCTCTGATAACTTCTTCGAGCGAATCCCATACCTCAGGACTTTCTTTTTCAACAAGCTTTTTAGCAGCTTTTATAGTTGTAGCATAACCTTTTTCTTCGAGTTTATTGAAAATAAAAGGTTTAAACAATTCAAGCGCCATTCTTTTGGGAAGCCCGCACTGGTGCAATTTAAGTTCAGGACCAACAACAATAACAGACCTGCCAGAATAATCAACCCTTTTACCGAGAAGGTTCTGCCTGAATCTTCCCTGCTTTCCCTTTATCATATCACTAAGTGATTTTAAAGGACGCTTGGTGGTTGTCTTAAGAACCCTGCTTCTTCTGCCATTATCAAACAATGCATCAACAGCTTCCTGAAGCATTCTCTTTTCATTTTTTATAATAACGCTCGGCGCTTTTAATTCCATGAGCCGCTTTAATCTGTTATTCCTGTTAATAACCCTTCTATAAAGGTCATTCAAATCAGAAGTAGCAAAACGTCCTCCTTCAAGCGGAACCAAAGGCCTTAAATCAGGTGGAAGCACAGGAATTACATCCATAATCATCCATTCTGGTTTGTTACCTGATTTTCTGAAAGCATCTACAACCTTTAGTCTTTTTGTAAGTTTTTTCTTAATCCCGATGGATACTGCTTCATTGATTTTTATTTTTAAATCAGCGTAAAGAGCTTCGAGATCACATCTTCTCAAGAGTTCTCTAATAGCTTCAGCACCCATGCCAGCTTTGAATTTAGTCCCAAATTCGGATGTTTTCTTTTTATATTCTTCTTCTGTAAGTAAATCCTTTTCTTTGAGATTAGTATCCCCGGGATCAATAACAACGTAGCTTTCAAAATAAAGCACTTTTTCGAGCTGTCTCATCGTCATATCGAGCAGAGTGCCTATTCTGCTCGGCAAGCCTTTAAGAAACCAGATATGAGCAACCGGGGTTGCGAGTTCTATATGCCCCAATCTTTCTCGTCTTACCTTTGACTGTATAACTTCAACACCACATTTATCACAGACAACTCCTCTGTGCTTCATCCTTTTGTATTTACCGCAAATACATTCCCAGTCCTTAATTGGACCGAAAATTTTTGCGCAGAAAAGTCCATCCCTTTCAGGCTTAAATGTACGATAATTTATTGTTTCAGGCTTTTTAACTTCGCCATAAGACCATTCCCTAATTTTTTCCGGAGAGGCAAGCCTGATTCTTACAGCTTCAAAATCTGTCGGGTCTTTTGGTCTCTGAAAAATTGAATAAATATCTTCTGTCAAGCTACTCCCCCTTATTTTTCTTCTCCAGAAGTTCAACATCTAAACCAAGACTCTGGAGTTCCTTTATTAATACATGAAAAGATTCGGGCACTCCTGGTTCAAGGGTTGCATCACCTTTCACGATTGCTTCATACATACGCGCTCTTCCAGTTACATCATCACTCTTGACAGTTAGAAATTCCTGCAATGTATATGCAGCGCCATATGCTTCAAGTGCCCATACTTCCATTTCACCAAGTCTTTGACCGCCAAACTGTGCCTTTCCACCAAGCGGCTGTTGTGTAACAAGAGAATAAGGACCTATTGAACGTGCGTGTATTTTGTCATCAACAAGATGATGTAATTTCATCATGTACATATATCCTACTGTTACAGGCTTATCAAAAGGCTCACCAGTTCTGCCATCAATTAAAGTTATCTGACCATTAGCAGGAAGTTTTGCTTTTTTAAGAAGTTCCTTTATTTCGGCTTCTTTTGCTCCTTCAAAAACAGGAGTTGACACATGAATACCGAGTGCTCTTGCAGCCCATCCGAGATGTGTCTCGAGTACCTGGCCTACATTCATTCTCGAAGGAACTCCCAAAGGATTTAGCACAATATCAACCGGAGTTCCATCGGGAAGATAAGGCATATCTTCCTGTGGCATAACCATTGCAACAACACCTTTGTTTCCATGACGGCCTGCCATTTTATCGCCAATCTGTATTTTACGTTTCATCGCTATATAAACTTTAACAACCTTTGTTACTCCGGGAGGCAGTTCATCACCTTTTTTAAGTCTTTCGATAAGCTCATCATACCTGGATTCAATTCGTTTTATGAGCTGGTTCGCTTCATGATTTGCCATTTCCATCTTTTCACGAACATTCATATCTTCAAGCTTTATGCGCATGAGTTGTTCGTCTTTGATTCTTTCGAGTTGCTTTTCTGTCAGCTTTTTGCCCTTATAGCAAATAATTTCTTTTGTCTTCGAGTCTTTTATATCTTCAGCAACAGCACGACCAGATAGAATTTCTCTAAGCTTTCTGAATTTTTCTTGTTTTGCTATTCTTATCTCTTCATCAAGATCGCGTTGAAGTCTCTGTATTTCATCTTCTTCTATGCTCTTTGCTCTGTTGTCTTTTGCAATCCCTTTGCGTGAAAATACTCTGACATCAACAACAATTCCTTCTATACCAGGTGGAACATAAAGACAGCTTTCTTTGACTTCTTCAGCTTTTTCGCCAAATATCGCCCTTAAAAGTTTTTCTTCAGGTGTTAACTGGGTTTCACCTTTAGGAGTTACCTTTCCGACAAGAATATCACCCGGTTTTACTTCAGCACCAATTCTTATGATGCCGCTATCATCAATATCTTTAAGCGCTTCTTCGCCAACATTGGGAATATCGCGTGTTATATCTTCCGGTCCGAGTTTCGTCTCCCTCGCTTCAACACTGAATTCTTCTATATGTACGGAAGTGTAAACATCTTCCATAACAAGACGTTCACTGATAAGTATGGCATCCTCAAAGTTATAACCACCCCAGGGCATAAAAGCTACAAGAACATTTTTCCCGAGCGCAAGTTCTCCTGCTTCAGTACATGTTCCATCAGCAAGTATGTCTCCTGCGGATACTGTTTCACCAACATTAATTATTGCTTTCTGATTAATACATGTTGCCTGATTTGATCTTTGAAATTTAATCAATTTATAAATATCAACTCCGCCACCATTTTCATTAGTTCTTACAACTATTCTTGAAGAATCGACACTCTCTACAATACCGCCTCTTCTTGCAATAACCAGAGCTCCTGAATCTCTCGCAGCAACATGTTCCATTCCGGTTCCTACAATAGGCGCTTCGGGACTAAGCAAAGGCACAGCCTGTCTCTGCATATTTGAACCCATTAAAGCTCTATTTGCATCGTCATTTTCAAGAAAAGGTATTAATGAAGCTGAAACTCCGACAATCTGTTTTGGAGATACGTCCATATATTCAACTTCCTGCGGAGAAACCATTCTGAAATCTCCGCCAACTCTTGCTGATACTGTCTCACCAGTGAGGTATCCTTTTTCATCCATAGGCGAAGTCGCTTCTGCGATTATGTATTTTTCTCCATCAATGGCTGAAAGATATTCAACTGTTTTCGTAACTCTTCCATTTATAACTTTTCTATATGGAACTTCAATAAACCCAAAGTCATTAACCCTTGCATAAGATGCGAGTGAGGTAATAAGTCCGATGTTTGGACCTTCAGGAGTCTCAATAGGACAAATTCTTCCGTAATGGGTTGGATGAACGTCTCTAACTTCAAAACCAGCTCTTTCGCGTGTAAGACCACCGGGTCCGAGAGCAGAGAGTCTTCTTTTATGGGTAATCTCAGATAATGGATTTGTCTGATCCATAAACTGACTTAGCTGACTTGAGCCAAAAAATTCCTTTAGAGCAGCCATAACAGGCTTTGCATTAATAAGGTCATGCGGCATTGCGGTCTCGAGTTCTGTAAGGGTCATCTTTTCTTTGATTGTCCTTTCCATCCTTACAAGACCTATGCGGAATTGATTCTCAAGCAATTCTCCGACCCTTCTAATCCGTCTGTTGCCAAGATGGTCTATATCATCAACCTCTCCTTTGCCTGTCCTTAAATTGAAAAGATATCTGACGATTTCAACAATGTCTTTATCTGTAAGTACCCTGTTGTCAAGATTAACATCAAGATTCAGCCTTTTGTTCAATTTGAGTCTTCCAACAGGCGAAAGGTCGTATCTTTTTGGATCAAAGAAAAGTCCATTAAAAAGATCCCTTGCCGCATTAATTGTAGGCGGCTCACCCGGCCTTAATTTCTTATAAATTTCTATTAATGCTTCTTCCTGACTGTTTACTTTATCTGTAAGCAAGGTATCTCTAAGTGAAGACAAATAATGCACATTGTCTATAAAGAGGAGATTCAATGTATCAATCTTAAGCGAAATGATTTTGTTAAATACATCCTCAGTAATTGTGTCATTGCCTTCAAGAAGCACCTCCCCTGTTGAAGGGTCTATAATATCTTTTAATGTTATTCTGCCAATTATATCTTCTTTTAATATGGGAATAGTTTTAATGCCGCAGGCTTCCATTTTTCTAAGAGCACCTTTTGAAATCTTGTTGCCTTCTTTAACAATCAATTCTTTTGTAACAGGGTCTGTAATATTTATAGAAGATTTCAAACCAATAAGAACTTCACTAACTCCCCGGCTAAATTTATTCCCGTTTATTGTAATCACTTCAACAGGATAGAAAATCTTCAGGAGATCCTCATTACTGTAACCTAAAGCTTTAAGCACAATTGTTGCAGGCAGTTTACGCCTTCTATCAATTCTTACATATAATAAGTCTTTTGTATCAAATTCAAAATCAAGCCATGAACCTCTTGATGGAATTACCCTTGCAGAATATAATAGTCTCCCGCTAACATGGGTCTTCCCCTTGTCATGGCTGAAAAATACTCCGGGTGATCTATGCAACTGACTTACGATAACACGCTCGGTGCCATTAACCACAAAGGTACCGGTTTCGGTCATCAGAGGCATTTCACCTATATAGACATCTTCTTCTCTCGATTCTTTAAGCCTCTTATTCCCCTTTGACTCTATTTCCCAGAGATTCAGTCTAACCTTAATTTTTAAAGGCGCAGCAAATGTAAGGCCTTTTTGCAGGCAATCCCTTATCCCGAATTTCGGTTCACCCAAAGAGTAACCCAGAAATTCGATAGAAGCAGTTTCGTTATAATCTACAATAGGGAAAACACTTAAAAAAGCTGCCTGTAAACCTGTCTCCTCTCTTTTATCAGATGGTATATCTCTCTGTAGAAATTTTTCATATGATCTTTTCTGTATTTCAATGAGGTTCGGGATGTCTAAAATATGGGGAACTTTTCCAAAGTTCAGTCTTTTTCTAAGAACCCTTGACATATGTCTCCTTTTTATTTAATTTCTACTGTTGCACCCTGTTCCTCGAGTTTTGCCTTAATTGATTCGGCTTCTTCTTTTGAAACACCTGTTTTAACCGGCTTTGGAGCGCCGTCAACAAGATCTTTGGCTTCTTTTAATCCTAAAGATGTAAGTTCTCTAACAACTTTGATTACCTGTATTTTCTTATCTCCTGCTGCAGAGAGGATAACATCAAAGCTTGTCTTTTCCTCTACCTCAGGAGCTGCCGCACCAGCACCTGCTCCTGGCATTGCTGCAACAGCAACAGGAGCCGCTGCCGTAACTCCATATCTTTCCTCGAACTCTTTGATGAATTTTGACATATCGAGGATTGTCATGTTGTCAATAAACTCAAAAACTTGTTCTTTTGTAACAGCCATTTCTTAAGTCCTCCTTTTTTATTAAACGCTCGCAAATAAGGTATTTTGTCTTAACCTTTTTTTGATTGTTTTTATTCTTTAAATTTAACTTTTTTTAGTTTTTAATGCCTCAACCGCATAAGCAAATCTGCTTACCGACGCCTGTAATAGAGAAGCAAACTTACTGAGAGGAGCCTGAAATACTCCAGCCATCATTGAAAGAAGCACCTGTCTGGAAGGCAGCTCAGATACTGCCTTTAAATCACTGGCTTCACATAATGAGCCCTCAACAATACCTGCGTTAACTTTAAGCTTATCGTTCTTTTTTGAAAATTCAAGAACCTTTTTAAGAGCAAGCACTGGGTCATCATAGCTGATAGCAATACCTACAGGTCCTTTAAAAGAATCTTTTGCTATAGATAAAGAAGTTCCTTCAGATGCAATTCGTGCAAGTGTATTCTTAACAATTTTATACTCGAAATTTCCTTCTCGAAGAAGTTTCCTTAAATCTGAAAGTTCGGCAACAGTCATACCTCTGTAATCTGTAAAAACCACAGCCTTTGCTCTGCTGAAATCGTTTTTCAGCTCTTGAATAACCTGTTCTTTTTCTGTCCTGTTCAGTTTACACCCCCTTCCCCAGAGACGCCACATCAACTGGAATCCCCGGTCCCATAGTAGAAGAAACAGTCATTTTCTTCAAATACTTTCCTTTGCTTGTTGATGGTTTAGCTTTTATTATCGAATTAATTATTGTTTTAGCATTATCTATGAGTTTTTCTGTATCAAAAGAAACTTTTCCCACAGGCACATGTATAATTCCAGCTTTTTCGGTTTTGTATTCAACTTTACCTGATTTTATTTCTTTTACAGTCTTTGCAATATCAAAAGTCACTGTCCCAAGCTTTGGATTCGGCATCAAACCTCTCGGACCGAGTATTTTACCGAGTTTCCCGACTATCCCCATCACATCAGGCGTAGCAACGGATTTATCAAAATCAAGCCACCCCTTGGAAATTTTCTCAACAAGGTCTTCAGCTCCAACATAATCTGCTCCAGCCTCTAATGCTTCTTTCTCTTTTTCTCCTTTGGCAAACACGAGAACTCTAACTTTTTTACCTATTCCATGGGGAAGAACAACCGTGCTTCTTACCATCTGATCCGATTTTCTTGGATCAACACCAAGATTAACTGCGAGGTCAACTGTTTCATCAAATTTAGCGCAGGAAGATTCTTTTACAATTTTCATTGCTTCTTCCAGAGTATATTGCCTGGTTAAATCAATTTTTTCTTTTACTGCCTTTAATTTCTTACCCATCTTTACCTCTTTATTTTTAATTAATCAATAACATCAATCCCCATACTTCTTGCTGTGCCACGAATAATGCTCTCGGCTTTGCTAACATCAAAAGCATTCAAATCAGGAAGCTTTTTTTGCGCTATCTCTTTTATCTGAGCTGATGTCACTTTTCCAACTTTATCCTTATTCGGAGTCCCTGAACCTTTGATTATTCCAGCAGCTTTCTTTAAAAGCTCCGAAGCCGGCGGTGTCTTTGTAATAAAAGTAAAAGACCTGTCTGCATAGACCGTCATAACAACAGGGATAATTGTATCCCCGAGCGCCTGCGTCTGCGCATTAAATGCTTTACAAAACTCCATTATGTTCACTCCATGAGGACCCAAAGCAGGGCCAACCGGTGGCGCAGGATTAGCCTTACCAGCAGGTATCTGAAGTTTAACCTGTGCAATTACTTCCTTCTTAGCCATAAAACCCCCTCAATATTTCAAAATGGAAACTGAAAAATAAAAATACATAAGAGATTTTTGAACTTCTCATTTTCCACTTTGCATTTTAAATTTAAATTCTAAGTTCTCATTCCTAAACTTATTATGCCTTCTCAACCTGGAAAAAATTTAATTCAACAGGTGTCTGTCTTCCGAAAATACTTACCATAACACACAATCTTCCATGATCCATATCAACTTCTTCCACATTACCTATAAAATTTGTAAAAGGACCATCTATAATTCTTACACTTTCACCTTTCTGGAATTGGGTCTTAACATGAGGAACAGGTCCCTTTTCCAGTTGTTGCAATATTACAGAGACTTCTTCTTCTGATAGAGGAACCGGATTTGAACCACCAACAAAACCAGTAACTCTCGGAGTACTTCTGATTAAATGCCATGTTTCATCATCAAGTTCCATTTCAACAAGAATATATCCAGGATAAAATTTTTTATCACTTTCCTTCTTTTTACCGCTCCTCAGCTCGATTATTTTTTCAGAAGGAATTAATATGCGTGATATTCTGTCCTTAAAATTTTGCTTTTCAACCTTTTCTTCAATTGATATTTTTACTTTTTCTTCAAATCCCGAATATGTGTGTACTACGTACCAGTTCTTTCCCATAGTTTATCTCAGAGCTATTCCAACCAGTTTTGAAAGTCCGAGGTCAACAAGTCCAAGAAACAAAGAAATAATTATTACAGTTATGATAACAACCCAGGTTGACCCGATTAATTCTTCTCTGGTCGGAAAGACAACTTTTTTTATTTCGATTTTTACTTCCCTGAAAAACTCCTTTATCCTGTTAATCATATCTCTCTTCCTGCTCTTTAAGTTTTTTTTCTATAAAAACTATCTTTCGTAAACTGGCAGGCCAGGAGGGATTTGAACCCCCAACCCTCGGATTTGGAGTCCGATGCTCTAGCCGTTAGAGCTACTGGCCTACGCTTTTGTTTCCTTATGTAAAGTATGTTTTCTACAATGCCTGCAATATTTCTTAAGCTGAAGTTTCTCGGTTGTATTTTTCTTATTTTTCATGCTCGAATAATTTCTATTCTTACATTCAGTACACTGAAAAAGTATTATATCACGCATTCCTTTTATCCCTTAAAATTTATATTTTAATATTAATTTATATTTTTTCTCTACTGAATTATCTCAGTTACTACTCCTGCTCCAACTGTCCTTCCACCTTCTCTTATCGCAAACCTCAGTTCCTTCTCCATCGCTATCGGTGATATTAACTCA
>JACAFE010000021.1 GCA_013388435.1 Nitrospirota bacterium
ACATCCAAGAATATGGAATTACTCATTTTAGTATGGAAGACTCAACAATTAATGGTAATATTGCCGAGTTTGAAAAATGTGTGACTTAATTTTATTAAAGGGTTTAAATGTTACATAGGGTGGAAAAGCAAGGGTTGACCTAGGAATGGATAAGAAATTGTTGAGTAAGGCTTATAAAGCAGGATGTAGAGGACTTATATTTGGACTTGAAAGCGCTTCTCAAAATGTATTGAATCATATGAAAAAAAATATTATAATTTCCACTGTTGAGGATGTAATTATTAACTGTTACGATGTGGTAATAGATGTAGGTTGCTTTTTTATTATCGGATATGTTAATGAAACTGAAAAGGATTTTGAAAATATATTACAATTTGTCAAAAAAAATTACAAATATATTAAAACAATATATTCTAGTAGCGGCTTACATATTCTAAAAGGTTCGGAGTTATACGAAGAGGCAGAAAAATATCAAATTATTTTACCTGAGTTTTCACCTGATGGAGAATGGTGCACTGCAGATAGATCTAATACAAGTAAAATTCGTAATGAAAGGTTAAAGAGATTTAATGATCTAATTTCAGAACTTTATTCAAAAAAGGAGGCAGTATGAGAAACAATTCATTTTTGGGTTTTAAAGGAAAATATGTATTTATATTTGCAACAATATCTGTTTTTTTAGTTATGTTGTCAAGCTGTACAGAAGGTAAGGACGAAAAAAGTAAAAAAGAACTAACACAACAGGTTAAAATTGAACCTAAATTCTTAGGGTGCCAAATATTAGATAAATTACCTGATAATATCATACCTTTAAATGTTAATTACGGGGATAGAATCAAATTGCTGGGCATATCAGTTAATAAAAATATTGAAAAAAGAAGCTTAGAGTTATCTTACTGCTGGCGCGTCATAAAAGATATAAGCCCTTATAACAAAATATTCGTTCATTTTACCGATTCAATGGGAAATATTTTATTTCAGAATGATCATGATTTTTGTACAGATTATTCATTTCATAAAAAAATTGAAAATAAATTTATAAAAGAAACCTTTTTAATCTATATTCCAAAATCAATATCAAATGAAAATCTGGATATAAAAATTGGAATTTATGACCCTATTTCAAGCAAAGGATGTGAGATAAAATCAAATGGTGGGTTGTCTGTTGACTATGGTAATAAAGCGATTATTATCAAGAAGGCTGTTTAATGTTTGTTAGTTACCTGGTTAATTTGTTGCCTGTAAAGAAAACAAATACAAATATCTGGATAATATTTATTATCACAGTATTTTGTGTAAAAATATTCATTTTTCTTATTGACCCTTTGCCAATGTTTCTTATGGGTGATTCTCATAGTTATATCACTACATCATTAACAGGGTGGATACCTCCTGATCGCTCTTTCACATATGGATATTTTATAAAATATACTGCTGTTGCTTCTCATTCTTTAACTACCCTTATTTTACTACAAACTCTTTTGAGTGGTACAAATGCAATTTTACTATCTTATATGTTGATTCGTTTTTTTTCAGTTCGGCCTTTAATTTCTTTCCTTGCAGGCATACTATGTTCTGTAGAGCCGTTGCAACTTTTATATGAAAGATATGTAATGACCGAATCTTTATCATTATTTCTGTTTGTTCTTTATCTGTTAACAGTTTTTCTTTATATTGAAAAGCCAAATTTTATTAAATTATTTGCTATTTCTTTTATTGGGATTATTCTTGTAAGTGTTAGAATGAGTTTTCTGCCAATTGTTCTTATTAATACAATTATTTTACCTTTATTAGCAATTCCATCAATTCTCAAATCATATGGTTTAACTTATGAATCTTTTAAACTATTTTTAAGAAAATTGTTTTCCCGTAGATATGTTTTAAAAAAAATATTAACCCATATTGTTCTTTCAATCGTTTTAACAATAAGTTTGCATTCTGCATATAGACATTTAAACGGTTATCTTTCTGAAAATCCGCCAGCATATTTATACCATAGCGGGTTTTTTTTACTTGCTTATTTCGCTCCTATAATAGAACCCGTTGATTTTCCTAATAAGGAACTGGCAGATAAGGTTTATGAAAATTTAAAATACGATCTGTTAGACTATCATAAAAGAGCAATTCATCATTGGGAAATTGGCGGATTAGTTGAGGTTGTTAAAAGATTTACAACAGACTCATTGGAAGCTGATCATATTGCAAAACAAATTGTTATTAACGCATTAAAACGCGATCCTTTAAGTTTATTTAGCATCGCTAAATTCGGATTCCTTGACTACTGGAATATTACAAACTTGAAGAATTGTTTAAAATGTGAAAGAGGCGAAAAAGAATTGCCAGATTACTTGTTAGTAAAACTGAGGAATTATTTTAGCCTGTGGGCAGATGAACTACCATTTTTACATACATTTACTAATAAATATTTTTTTATTGCTTGGCCATGGTATCTTTTTTTGCTATGTTCTTCTTTAATAGCGCTCTTGATTACAATGATTGATAAAAAAAATTCCAAGTATTTTTTTATAATCTTTATCTCCAGTCTTATTATAACTTCTATTGCATGTATCCTGATAGAAGGTATAACAGTGAGGTATTTACATCCAGCAAGCTGGCTTATCTTTCTTATGATAGTGCCAGTATTTGAATATTTAATTTGCAAATTGCGATCAGATTAATATAGTTAAGGAGTTATATTGAACAAGAAAAAAGCAATTATTATCGGTGCCGGGCCTGCAGGGTTAACCGCAGCCTATGAGCTGCTGGAAAGAACAGATATTAAGCCTGTTATTTTTGAAATGACATGTGATATCGGCGGGATTTCAAAAACAATAAATTATAAAGGAAACAGAATAGATATAGGTGGTCACAGGTTCTTTTCAAAATCCGAAAAAGTTATGGATTGGTGGCAAAATATTATGCCCTTAATGGGCGCTCCTGCTAAAGATGATATTTTACTGAACAGAAAAATAGAACTATCCACGAAACTTGACGCCCCAGATCCTGAAACAACAGATAAAGTAATGCTAATTCGTAATCGTCTTTCAAGAATATTTTTTTTGAGGAAGTTTTTTGATTATCCAGTTACATTAAATCTTAATACGTTTTTTAATCTCGGCTTAATTAGAATAATTAGAATAATAACAAGTTACTCTAAAATTAAATTATTTCCAATAAAAAACGAAAAATCGCTGGAAGACTTTTTTATAAACAGATTTGGGAATGAATTATATCTTACTTTTTTCAAAGATTATACTGAAAAGGTATGGGGTGTTCCTTGTAATAAAATTAAGCCTGAATGGGGAGCACAGAGAATAAAAGGGCTTTCTATTTCAAAAGCTGTAATTCATGCAATAAAAAAACATTTTAAAAAAAATAAATCAATATCACAAAAAGGTATAGAAACAAGCCTTATAGAAAAATTTTTATACCCAAAATTAGGACCCGGACAAATGTGGGAAGAAGTTGCAAAGATTATTCAAGAAAAAGGTGGCGAACTTCATTTAAATCATAAAGTGATTGTAATTAACTATAGTGGGTTAAAAATTCTTAATATTAACGTCAAAGAAACAGATTCAGAAAACATAAAAACTATAAGTGGTGATTATTTTTTTTCAACTATGCCGGTAAAGGAATTAATACAATCTATGGGCAATAATATCCCAAGTGAAGTTAAACAAGTAGCAGACGGACTTATGTATAGAGATTTTATAACTGTTGGGCTGCTTTTAAAAAAACTTAAATTAAAAAATAATACCAAAATAAAAACTATTAACAATATAATTCCAGACAATTGGGTTTATATACAAGAAAGAGATGTTAAACTTGCAAGAATCCAAATATTCAATAACTGGAGTCCTTATTTGGTAAATGATTTAAACAATGTCTGGATAGGGTTAGAATATATCTGTTCTGAAGAAGATGAATTGTGGAATAAATCTGATGCAGAGATTGTTCAATTTGCAATATATGAACTATTAAAAATTGATTTCATAAATAAGGAAGACATAATTGATTCTGTTGTTATTAGGATGAAAAAAGCCTATCCAGCGTATTTTGGTGCTTATGATAAGTTTCATATAATCAGAGATTTTATAGATAAGTTTGAAAATTTATTTTTGATCGGCAGAAATGGAATGCATAGATATAATAACCAGGACCATTCTATGCTGACTGCTATGGCAGCAGTACAAAATATTATTAATGGAATGAGTGCAAAAAATAATATCTGGGATGTAAACGCAGAAAAAGAGTATCACGAAGTTAAAAACTCTTAGTCTCTATATCAATTCAGTATTATTCTAAATGCAATTCTAAATTATGGTATTACAAATGGTGCAAATACTCTAACTACCTTTGATTTTGAAGTTGATACTTGTACCTGACATACATGAGTTCCAAATCTCTAGAAAGTATTACCGTATGCAGGGTCAGGATGTACAAAAAATGCATATATTCCATCCCCACCGGATAAGAAGCAATCGCCACATTCAAGCTTTTTTAATGGGATAGAGCTCGGAGGCATTAAAGGACAGGAAATATTAAAATTACCAAAATTTAAATTGGTAACAGGAGTTCCTGTTTTTGACAGAACCTGAATATTTATTCTAATCGGGTTGTGATTTGCCTGACTTGCGCCATAAGCGCTATGTCCTGTATTCGAGCATTGAGGTGGCCATGTTTTACAGGGTTCGGTGTCAATACTTAAAGAGGCTTCAAAAGGGCCGCTTGCAATATCTGATTGTATTTGCACTATATTTTGCTTTTCAGTTTGAAGCACTTCAGATTTTATTAAATCTGAATCTGATTGTTGAGCATATAATATACATGCATAAAGAAGAAGATTTAAACTTATAATAATTACAGTTAATCTTTTAAAATTATTACGTTTTTTCATAATAAACCTCCTTTGTTAATAGTGTTAACTGATTTTTTATAATTAAATCCCCATATAAATCAATTCCTTAATAGTGCTAAATTTACCAAATATTTTGTTAAAAGTCAAATTTACCCATATACAACTATAAATCTAAAAAAGGTTTTAAAAATCAAAATATTTTGTTATTACACTTTTGGGTTAACCTCATTGTTGGAGGTTAAATCAGGGATTTTACTTGCCCCAGTCCATTTTCAGCTTTGTTCTTTTATAGATGAACTTTTCTGCTGAAAGTGCTGCGAGACAACCCTGCGAAGCAGCAACAACAACCTGCCTGACTTCTGTGCATGTCACATCTCCTGCTGCAAAAACGCCTGGAATAGATGTCTCCATCATATTATTTACAGGTATGCATCCATCTTCACCTGTCTCTATGGCTCCGTAAAGAAAATCAACAACAGGTTTATTGCCATGCAGATATACGAAAACTCCAGACAAAGGAAGTTCAAATTCTTTTTTATCAGGATCAAGCATTTTAATTTTTTCAACTGAATCGCCGCCTTCGATCGAAGTTACAACATAGCCTGCAAGAACTTTTATTTTTGGTTCCGAAAGGACAGGATGCTCATTTACGCTGAGCTTTGAAGTTGGAGAGATAAGATATACAGTATCTGCAAATCTTGTAAGAACGCCTGCCTCTTTAACCGCTTCTTCTGAATTCCCGATTACACAAACTGTCATCCCTTTATAAAAAGCAGCATCACATATTGCGCAATAACTTACACCTCTGCCCAGGAATTCGGATTCACCCTTGATTGTTGCTTTTCTTCCCATAGAACCAGTGGCAATTATTACTGTTCTGGATTGATATGTTTTATCCATTGTAATAACTTCTTTTATCTCGCCTGTCAGATTGACACCTACGACCTGTGTTTCAATATATTCAGAGCCGAACCTAATTGCTTGCTGACGCATAATATCAAGCAGGTCTTTGCCTGGTAAGGGTGAAGTAAGACCTGGATAGTTTTCTATTTTACTTGAATACGCGAGTGCACCAGCTGTTTTGGATTTATCAAGGATTATTGTTTTCAGTTTTGCTCTTGAAGCATATTGTCCTGCCGTAAGCCCTGCCGGACCGCCTCCAATTATAATTACATCATAAAGAGTTATTTCTTCCTGCATGTGTCCTCCTAACCCAATAATATATCAAGAAGCCTTTCGAGTTCTTCATAGGAATAATATTCAATCTCTATTTTCCCTTTCTTGCCACGAGAAATAATTCTGACTTTAGTTCCTAAATTTTTTATCAATTTATCTTCAAGTAAATTTATCTGCGGATCTTTTTTAATCTCTTTTTTGGTAGTTTTAGTTATTTTTTTTGTAATTGACTCGGCTTCTCTTACACTTAATCTCTTTTGTACAATTCTGCGAGCAGCTTCTATTTGATTTGTTTTTCCTTCAATTGAAAGAATAGCCTTTGCATGTCCTATGCTAAGAGAACCGTTATACATTAATGATTTTACTTCATCCGGAAGTTTAAGTAATCTCAAATAGTTGGCTATTGTTGCCCTGTCTTTCCCGACTCTTTCTGAAAGCTCCTCCTGTGTGAGATTAAAATCAGAAATCAGTTTATTGAAAGCTTCTGCTGTCTCAACAGGATTTAGGTCTTCACGCTGAATATTTTCTATGAGAGCAATTTCGAGCGAATCTTTTGACGCAACATTTTTTATTAATGCAGGAATTTTCTTGAGTCCTGCAAGCAATGCGGCCCTGCATCTGCGTTCCCCTGCGATTAATCTAAATGTGCCATCTCCTACTCTCGATACAATTATTGGTTGCAATACGCCTTTTTCTTTAATTGAAGCTGCAAGTTCTTTAAGAGATTCATCTTTGAAAGTCTTTCTCGGCTGTTGTTCCCCTGGGAATATGCGTTCAATATCAATATTTATTACTTCTTCACCCCTATCGGGGATTAAAGCTTCAAGACCTTTGCCCAGCGCCGTTTTCATTTAATATCTCCTTCGCAAGGGTTAAATAACTTTGAGCACCCTTAGAGCGTATATCATAAAGTATTGCGGGTTTACCATGACTGGGCGATTCACCCAGAGTAACATTTCTTGGTATTATGGTATTATATACTTTATTGCCAAAATGCTTCCTGACTTCATCAGCCACTTCCTGGGATAGATTGTTTCTTGAGTCAAACATGGTAAGAAGAATTCCTTCAATTTCAAGATCCGGTCTAAATGAATTTCTCACAAGTCTTAATGTTTTTGTCAGCAAACCCAATCCTTCGAGAGCATAATATTCACATTGTACAGGAACAATCACTGAATCAGCAGCAACAAGAGCATTAAGTGTAAGAAGACTTAAAGAAGGGGGGCAGTCGATAAAAATATAGCGGTATTTTTCTTTTATGCTTTCTATTGAACTCGACAGGATATATTCACGTCTTTCTTTTGAAACTAATTCAACTTCTACTGCGAGTAAATCAACAGTGGAAGGTACTATGCTTAAGTGTTCAATCTGAGTATTCTTTATGGCATCAATAATTGAGCACCTACCCATATAAACATCATAAAGACTTCTTTCAACCCCTTCTCTTGATATTCCAAGTCCGGATGTTGAATTGCCCTGTGGGTCAGTATCAATTATAAGTATTTCTTTTTCAGCAAGAGCTAATGAGGCTGAAAGATTTATTGCAGTTGTTGTTTTTCCAACTCCACCCTTCTGATTAACTATAGTAATAACTTTTCCCATATTGTTTATTTAGCTTACTAATTATATTATTATACCATGTCATTTGTGCTATAATTTTCTGAAAAGGGTAATGTAAAAAGTTTCATGAAAAAAAAGAGATAATATAAAACTACAGAGATTAAAGAGTTTTTCTCTGTATTCTCTATGGTTAAGTTTTGACAATATGCTAAAAAGGAAATATATTATGAAAAATATCGCTTCTGTTATATTATCAATATTTTTTACTCTACTGACAGGTTTATCGCTGGCAGGGGGAAAGGAGGTTCAAACAATGATAAAAAATATACATTGGCTTGGACATGATACCTTTAAAATCGTGGGTGAGAAGGTTATTTATACTGATCCGTTTAAAATTAAAAAGAAAGATGTTGCGGATATTATATTAATCACTCATGAACATTTTGACCATTGTTCGCCTGACGATGTAAAAATGCTGCAGGGACCAAACACAATCATTGTAGCAACTGAAGATTGCGTCAAGAAGCTATCAGGCAAGGTAAAAACAGTTAAACCGGGAGATAAATTAAACATTGAGGGCATTGAGATAGAAGCGGTACCTTCTTATAATGTAAACAAAAATTTTCATCCGAAATCTAATAACTGGGTTGGATATATTTTCACTGTTAAAGGAAAGAGAATTTATATAGCAGGCGATACTGATTACATCCCTGAAATGAAGAACTTTAAGGCAGATATTGCTCTGTTGCCGGTTTCCGGCACATATGTAATGACTGCAGATGAGGCAGTGAAAGCAGCTCTTGATATAAAACCATCTATTGCAATACCCATGCACTATGATTCAATTGTTGGCACAAAGGATGATGCAAAAAAATTTGCAGAAAGCCTCAAAGGAAAAATTGAGGTTGTAATACTAAAACAAGAATAGAATTTGAACATAGAAAAGATAAGACAGGGTGCGAGAGGAAATATAGGCAGAGAAATATTGTTCTACCCTGTTATAGACTCAACCAATACAGCTGGATTGGAGAAAGCTCTTACTTCTGAAGAAGGTCTGGTAATCCTTGCTGATAGTCAACTAAAGGGAAAAGGAAGACTGGGAAGAACATGGGTTTCACCTCCAGGATTAAATATCTACATGAGTATAGTTCTTAAGCCTTTAATTGAATTGGCAGATGCAACTCTCATAACTATTACGTCTGCTGTTGCTTGTTCCATCGCTCTCAGAAATATAAGCGGACTTGAAATAACAATTAAATGGCCCAATGATCTGATGTTTCAAAATCGCAAGATCGGCGGTATTCTTACTGAACTTAAAAGCGAACTTAAAAAAATTGTTTTTGCAGTCGTGGGAATCGGAATTAATGTAAACTCAGAATTAAAAGATTTTCCTGAAGATATAAGAAGAATGGCAACTTCTTTAAGAAATGAAACAAAAAAAAGCTTTTCGAGAACAGAAATAATAATAGAGCTATTGAATGAGTTAAACAAATGGTATGCAGTATTAGCAAGTGACAGGGAAATAATCATCGATAAGTGGAAAGAATTATCTTCAACAATCGGGAGAAAAGTAAAAGTCGTATCCGGGCAGGAAACTCTTGAAGGTATTGCTGAAGATATTAATGAAAAAGGTATGCTTATTTTAAAACTCCTAACCGGTGAGCAAAAAAAGATAGTCTCTGGTGATTTAATAGTATTGTCATGATTATCGCCATAGATATCGGAAATTCATCAATTAAGATAGGATTTTTTATTAATAAAAAACTGATTGTGAAAAGCATTCCGACTTTTCCTGTTTTGAAAAAGGCTGAATATGAAGCTTTAATTAATGGATTTATAAAAGAAATTAATAAAAACAAAAATCCTGAAGGAAGTATAATATGTTCTGTTGTATCCAGACAAACAGAAATACTATTTGAAACTATGAGAAAAATTTGCAGGTCAGAACCGATTTTGGTTAGTAGTAAGATAAAGACAGGAATTACTTTTTCTATTACGAAACCTGAAGAACTTGGGGCAGACAGAATTGCGAATGTTGTAGCGGCAAATGAGTTATATAAAAGTCCTGCTTGTGTTGTTGATTTCGGGACAGCTACAACCTTAAGTCTTAAAGGTAAAAATGAGGATTTTATTGGTGGGGCAATCCTCCCGGGTATTAAAATGATGAAGGAAGGTCTGTTTATGAAAACATCGAAACTTCCTGATATTCATATCAGGAAACCTGATAAGGCTCTGGGGAAAGATACCGAAGGTTGTATCCAATCTGGCATTATTTACGGAACAGCCGGAGCAGTTGAAAGAATTCTCGATGAGATGGAAAAAGAAACCAATATGAATTTTGAATTAGTTTTAACAGGCGGTTTTTGCAATATTATTTCTAATTATATAAAAAGAAAATATGATATTATTCCTTATCTTACTATTAATGGCTTAAAGATTCTATACATGAGAAATTGCCATGCATGAACTCAGAAAAGACATATTACTCGGCAGATGGGTTGCTGTTCTTTCAGAGTCAAAATTGCCTTCAGAATATCCAAAAATGCCATTTAATGAACCGATTGAAGAAAATTGTATCTTTTGCGAAGGCAGAGAAAATGAAACTCCATCCGAAATAATATCATTTCGAAGACCTGAAACATTTCCGAATACACCTGGATGGTGGGTCAGGGATCTGCCGAGTTTTAATCCAATTTTCAGGATTGAAGGTGACCTCGGCAGGCGCGGGGTTGGTATTTATGACAGGATGAATAGTATCGGAGCAAATGAAATTATAGTTGAAACCCCTTACCATAATAAAAGACCTGAGGATATGGGACTCGAGCAGATGATCAGGCTTGTTAAAATGTATCGAGATCGCATCCTGGATCTTGAAAAGGATACGAGACTGAGATATATTCTTATATATAAGGATTCGGGTATATGTGCCGGTCAGCAATATACTCATCCTTTAACTTTTCTTATGGCAACACCGGTTATACCCAAGGTTGTTAAGGATGAGCTCGATAATGCCAAGCAATATTTTGTTTATAAGGAAAGATGTATTTTTTGTGATATTATTAATGAGGAACTTCGCACAGGTGAAAGGGTGGTGTATGAGACAAAAAACTTTATCGCTTTCTGTCCTTATGCAGCGCAGTTCCCTTTTGAGATATGGATAATCCCAAGACGCCATTGTTGTTCATTTACTGAAATTACTTTTGAAGAAACAGAGGATTTCGGGCTTATTTTAATGACTATTTTGAAAAAGTTAAGACAGGTATTGAATGAACCGCCTTTTAATTATTTTATTCATACTGCTCCGAATATGGTGCCGAGAAGGAATCACTGGCACACTCTCGGTGAAGATTTTCACTGGCATCTTGAAATTATTCCAAGGATTATTAGGACAAGCGGGTTTGAATGGGGTTCAGGATTGTATATCCTTCCCACATCGCCTGAAAATGCAGCAAAATTTTTAAGGGAGGTTGGATAATGGAAATTAAAAGTATTCTTTTCCCAACAGATTTTTCAGAGGGTTCAGCTGAAGCATTGAAATATGCTGTTGAGTTTGCAAAGAAGTATGATGCCAAACTCTATGTAGTCCACATTATTTATGATGTAGCAAAAGCATCAGGCTGGTATGTTCCGCATATTTCTATGGACAAATTATATCAAGATATTCAGGAAGGAGCTAAAAAGGAACTTGACAATTTTGGAGTTGAAGAACTTTCTGGTATTAAAAACATCGAAAGAGTTGTAGTTACAGGAATACCACATCAGGAAATAGTTGCTTTTGCAAACAGTAAAAAAGTAGATATGATTATAATTGGCACACATGGCAGAACAGGCATTGACAGAATTCTTTTTGGCAGCACAGCAGCCCAGGTTGTAAGAAATGCTCCCTGTCCTGTTTTAACAGTAAGATTGCCTAAATATTAGTCTTTGGTTAAATAACTTAAATGAAAGATGATTATATATGCCTGCGGGCTTTATCCTGAGAACCTGCAGGCATATTTTTATTTTGTTATAGTCATATGAATTTCTCTTTATTTTACTTGCCATAATTTATTGTCTTGAATGATACACTTATAAAGCCTTAACCCAAATAATCCAGAAATTAATAAAAAAGGCTTAAGGCAAAGAGCGTTTGTTGCGTTTATTGCGTTTATTGCGTTCATTGCGTTATAGCGTTTATAGCGTTCATTGCGTTGTAGCGTTTAATTAAAACCGCACGAAGCATGGCGCAAAAACAAAGGCAAAGAGCAAAAAAAGGCTGAAGGCAAATAGCGTTTGTTGCGTTCATAGCGTTCGTTGCGTTATAGCGTTTATAGCGTTCGTTGCGTTGTAGCGTTTATCAAATAACATAGAGCAAATAGCTTATAGTTCATGGCAAACAACTATTAAAATAATCAAATGGCAATAATTCAATTTATGAAACAAAATCATGGGTCTTATTATACTGAGGCTGAAGTCGAAGCGTAAGCCTCAGAGATAAAATAGGTAATTACATTAAAATATAAAAATAAAGCAATGTTCTTATACTAAGGTAGTTTATTTTGGTTCATAAATTGAATTATTGCCAGTAAAAAACTTATAACTAAATTGACAAAGGAATATACAACCCCCTTAATCCCCCTTAACAAATGGGGAATCTGGCTCTTAGCTCTTTGCTTTATAGGGGGTTATATAAAATTAGAGTTTTCACAACATCTGCATTATTTCAATTGCATTTTTTAGGTTAAAATAATATTCAAAGAAAATTTTTATGGGTGAATGCTAATGACAATTAAAACTCATACACTTGTAATCGGTGGTGGTCCGGCAGGTTCAACAGCAGCAAGATTTCTTGCAAAAAATGGATTGGATGTTATTCTTCTTGAAAGAAATCTTAATTATATCAAACCATGTGGAGGCGGATTATCTATTAATTCTTTTGATGAGTTTGAAATTCCATATGATGTAATTAAGAAGACTACCCAAAGTATAATCCTTGTTTCTCCTTCGGGTAAAAGACTCGAAATAGATTTAAAGGGCAATAACCTTGCAATAGTCGAGAGGGGCGAGTTTGACAGGATTCTCAGGCTACTTGCTGAAAAAAACGGAGCAAAAATTATAAATGCAGAGTTGAAAGATATTAAAGGAAAAAACAGATATGAAATTACAGCTGAAAGAGAAGGAAATTTATATAAGATCGAAGCTGAATATATAGTCGCAGCAGATGGTGTTAATTCAAAAACAAGAACCATACTTGGTCTAAAACCTTTGAAATCTTTTTTTACAATATCAGAATATATAAGTGACATATCTGTAGATAATTGTGAATTCTGGTTTGGCTTCTCACATGCGCCAAATGCATATTCATGGGTATTTCCTGCAAGCAATGGAATATCAATTGGTACGGGTACTTTTTCTCAGGGAATGATTCATGCTCTTTTTAACAATTTTATTCAAAGAACAGGAATTAATAAGCACGGGATAAGGAAAGTCTACAGGATTCCTGTATGGCAGGGGGATTTATTCAACATTGATAAAGTACTTTTTGTTGGTGATTCTGCCGGACAGGTTCTGCCACTTACATATGAAGGGATATATTATGCCATGAAATCCGCAGAATATGCTGCTCAGGCTATAATAGATAATAAAGTTAATAATTATAAGAAGAAATGGAAATCCAGATTTCAGAAAAGATTCTTGCTTATGTGCAAACTCAGGGATTATTTTCTTAAGAACGATGAATCCACTGAAAGGCTTGTTTCAATACATAGGAGGGCTGAAATACAGGAAGCCTCTCTTCGGTTATGGCTTGCAAAAGAAAGTGGCAGGGGAAGTTTAATAGGTTATATAAAACTTATAGGAAATTTATTAAAGTGAACTTAAGACAATCACTGATATTATCATCTATATTTCATGTATTCTTAATGTTTCTTTTCAGCATTTCTTTTCTACTGGTTCCAAATAAAACCATTGAACCGGGGAAGAGTTTAATAGCAAATCTTGTGACTCCCGAGGAGACAAAGACTATTATACCTTCTTCAAAAGATGTTGATAGGCCTTTGCTGCCTTCTAATTCTAAACCTTATACGATAAAGCCGGATTCTTTACAACCAAAAATTTATGTGCCTGTTCAACCTGAAATTCATTCAAAACCTCTGGAAAATATAAAACCACCTGTTACTGCTCAACCCTTACCTGAATCAACAGAAAAAATAAATCCCCGCAAAGAATCGTCAACTGTAGTGCAAACTCCTGTTGAAAAGAAAACCGAACAAAAAACACCTATTATGCAACTGATTCCCGCAGAAACAAATGACAATAAGTTTGTAAAAAAACAGGAGGAAATCCATCATATTCAACCTAAGAAAAAAGAAGAACAACAAAAAATCGAGAGTAATATTCCAATTAAACCACCGGCGTCCATTAAAGAGAAACTCTTTGATAAAGGAATACTCGGGGATATAGCAAAACGCAAAGATGAAAGTAATGGTAAAAATAAAAGTGAGAATATACCTCTAAAAGATTTAAAAAAAGAACAGCCATTTAGTCTCAGAGAAACTCTTAAAGATGCAAGAACTTTTACTCCTCAAAAAGGTCTTTCTTTTGATGTATCTGATTTGAAATTTCTCCTTTATAATTTAAAATTGAAAGAACGTATCGAACATATATGGATTTATCCTCCTGGTGCTGCTTTAAGGGGAATTTCAGGGGATTTGATAATACGTTTTACGATCAAAAAAGACGGAAAACTCGGTTCAATAGAACTCGTAAGAACTTCAGGATATAAAGATCTTGACGATGCTGCATTAAAAGCTTTAAGGGATGCTTCACCTTTCTGGCCGTTGCCTGAATCATGGGGCATGGAATCGTATACTATAAACGGGCATTTCGTTTATACTATTATATATAACTTATGAAACCAAGACTTTATTTAAAACTCGGCGATTCTGTAAAACATATCCATTATGAATCATGGGGCAATGGAAAGGTTGTTGAAGAAAAACATTCCACACTTCCCGGTGGCATATGCATGGTAAGAATACTATTCTCTGACGGTATCGAAAGGTCTTTTATAAATGATCTTGATAATGAATGCTGTTGTTATTATGCAGGATTGCATCTCATTTAATATTAAGAAAAAGGTTAAGTTTTCTTTGTAACATACGATTAATAAATAATTTTTCTTGACAAATCCATTTCTCTAATGGTTTAATTTTTGTAATGGGACCTTTTACTTGTCTTATAGAAAAAGAAAAGCCCTCTATTCTGGTTGTGGATGACCATAAGTCCAACCTTGAACTTATGGAAGCTGTTTTTCTAAAAGAAGGTTTTAAAGTCTATACAGCCCTTGGAGGCAGTGAAGCAATACATAAATTTCAGAACCATCCAATAGATGTTGCTGTTCTTGATGTAATGATGCCTGAAATAGATGGTTTTGAATTATGCAGTAAATTAAAGAATATTTCTGGCAAACGTTTCTTCCCTGTGATACTTCTAACAGCTCTTACGGATAAGAGTAGTAAATTAAAAGGATTGGAGTCAGGAGCTGATGATTTCATATCAAAACCTTTTGATACAGCAGAACTTATCTTAAAAATAAAGTCTCTTCTAAAAGTAAAATCTCTTAATGATGACCTTGACCATTCTGAAAATATAATAATGACACTTGCTGTTGCAATGGAAGCAAGAGACCCATATACAAAAGGACATTCTACGAGGGTTAGTAAACTTGCAGCAGAATTTGTATCATATCTTGGTCTTCCTGAAAAAGACAGGCAGGAAATGAAAAAAGCCGGGATATTACATGATATAGGAAAAATATGTTTAAGCGAAACATTGCTCAGAAAGCCGGGACCATTAACAAAAGAAGAAGTTGAGATGATAAAAACCCATACTATTCTCGGAGAAGACCTTTGCAGGCCATTGGTTTCAATGAGGAAAATACTTCCTGCCATAAGAAATCACCATGAAAGATGGGATGGCATGGGATTCCCCGATGGACTGGCAGGTGAAGATATACCACTCATGGCAAGAATACTTGCAATAGTTGATTCATTTGATGCAATGGTTTCAGTAAGGCCATATCGTGACAGGAGGTCTGTTGGCGAGACTATCAAGACTATGAAATCCGAGCAATATGACGGACAATGGGATTCTGAACTGCTCAATTATTTTATAGAAATGATTGGCTCATTAATCAATAAAGGCTTAAAAATAGATGCTTAGAGTCGCTATAGCCGGCGGAAATATTGGAGCAAGCGCATTAATTTCATTACTAAAGGGAGATACAAATACCGAATTAATCGGAATTTACGATAAAAAAACCGATTCCCCGGGTTCAATCCTTGCTAAAAAATGGAACATACCTGTTTTTGATGATATTCAAACACTTTGCAGCGCCTCTCCTGAAATTGTAATTAATGTCACAGGAAATTATGAAATTAGCAATGAGATCAGAAAAACTTCCTCATATAAAATAGAAGTAATTGAAGGCACAGGAGCACGTCTTTTATGGGAAATTATTGAAAAACAGAAAAGAGCAAATCTCGAAGTTTTCAAGACCATAGAGAATCAAAAAACTTTTTTCAGTATTACAGAAAAAATTGGAATTTCCCCTCCTTTAAGTGATTTTTTTAGCTTTATCCTTGATAGAGCAATCGATATAACAGATACTCCTGCTGGAAGCATTGTTCTGCTAAAAGACGATGGTTTAAATCTTATTGCAAGCAAGGGATTGAGTAAAAGGTTTATTGAAAGCACATCAGGTAAAATTATACAGGGCGGACTTGCAGATACTGTGATAAAAACAAAAGAAATATTTGCTGTCACAGATACAACGAAAACAGAATATACAAAAAATAATCCAGCTTTAATAAGTGAAAAAATACGTTCGGTACTTGCATGCCCTATTGTTCTCAGGGGAAATGTCATAGGCATATTGTATCTCGATGATTTTAAACCACGCCAATATTCAGACCGGCAAAAAATATCTATTAAACTAATCACCGGTCTTTTGTCCATATTTATAGACAAACTTAATATTCAAGAAAAATTAGCAGAACTTGAGAATAAAGAACTTCTATTTTTGGAGAATTCTTTTGATATTGTTCTTTTAACAGATTCAGCAGGTTATATTTATGCAGCAAGTGAGATAGCTGAAAGGATTCTCGGTTACTCAAAAAATTACCTTAAGGGGAAAGCAATACAATCACTTATAAAAGCGAACTACTGGGAGCAGATACTTAATAAGCTTTCATCGGATAATATCGTTAAAGAATTCGATTCAGGATTATTTATTTCAGGTGGAGCAGAAATTCCTGTAAAAATAAATGCTGCTACTTTAAAAAAGACAAACGGTGGAGGTGTTGACTGGTTATTTGTTATACATAGTTTAAAAAACGAGGAAGATTTAAAAGAAATTATTTTAGAAAAAGAAAAAGCTATAGAACTTGTCAAAGAAGAATTTGAAAAGAAAGTGCTTGAAAGAACAGGTGAACTTGAAAGAATAAACAGAGACCTTGATTATGCAAACCAGCTTAAGGGAAGATTCATTTCAAATATGAGTCATGAATTAAGGACTCCCCTGAATTCAATTCTTGGATTTTCTGAAGTTCTGCTTGATAGAACTTTTGGCGATCTTAGCGAACATCAGGAACGTTATCTTAAAAATATACACAACTCTGGAAAACATCTTCTGGAATTGGTGAACAATATACTTGATATCGCAAAAATTGAGGCTGGAAAGTATGAGATGGTTTACGAGACCATACCAGTTGATGATCTATTAAACGAAGTAATAAATGTTATGAAGCCACTCGCTGAGTCTAAGTTTATTGAACTAATGGTTTCAGTTGGAGAGGGTGTGAATCAGATAACAGCTGATCGTGTGAAATTAAAACAAATTCTGTATAATTTGCTGTCTAATGCGATAAAATTCACACCTGAAGGCGGGATGGTCAGGGTTGATGTTTCAGGTGAAGGCAGGACAGATTTAGATTATTCGGATAATGGTTTCGGATTTCAAGGTATAAAATTCTCGGTGCAGGATACAGGTATAGGAATAAGCCCTGAAGATAGAGAGAAAATATTCAATGAATTTGAACAGGCAACATCAACGTTTTCAAAAAAATATGGTGGTGTGGGACTTGGCCTTGCGTTAACAAAAAAGCTTGTTGAATTGCATGGTGGAACTATATCGGTTGAGAGTAATCTCGGAGAAGGAAGCACCTTTAGTTTCTATATTCCAATGACTACACCTTTGCCTGCTGAATCGGAAAAAATAAAAAATGAGGCTATTATACTTAATACCCCATGGGCAAAAGAAGAGGCTCCTCTTATTCTCGTAGTTGAAGATGACTTATCCACAGCCGAACTTCTTACTCTCAATCTTACACAGGCGGGGTATAGAGTCGCTCACGCTTTTAATGGAGATGAAGCTATTGAAAAAGCTCGGGATTTGAAGCCATTTGCTATTACCCTTGATGTGTTATTGCCTAAAAAAGATGGCTGGGAAGTATTGCAGGCTTTAAAAAGCAACCGTGAAACTTCTGATATACCGGTAATAATCCATTCAATAGTTGATAATAAAGAACTTGCTTTTGCACTCGGCGCAACTGATTATCTTCTTAAGCCTCTTGAAAGAGAAGCTTTAATATCTAAACTCGAGGAAATAACTATATCAAAAGGTAAAAAAGTGCTCCCGGTTTCTGTCCTGATTGTGGAATCAGACGATAAGGTCACAAAATCTTTAAAAGATCCTTTAGAACAATATGGATTTCTAATCTATACGGCTACAACAGGAAGAAGAGGAATTGAACTTGCATCTGCCTTAAGACCGGCAGTAATATTGCTTGATTTTAAATTGCCGGATATGATTGGATACGATGTTATCAAAGAGATTAAAGAAGGTCCTTCTACCAAAGACATACCTGTATTTATTCTTACGGAAAAAGACATTTCTGTTGAAGACAGAATTGCTTATGTTGGGAAAATCGAAAGAATAGTGCAAAAAAATGCTTTTAATATTAAAGAACTCATAGGACACATTAAAGAACTCGAAATACTTTATCCGAAAAGAGCAGGATTGATTGATGAACTTACAGGAGTATTCAGTCACAGGTATTTCCAAATAAGGCTTGCGCAGGAAGTTGAACGTTCAACAAGATATAAAATCCCATTGAATCTGCTTCTTCTTGATCTTGATGGATTCAGTCAATACAGCAAGCAATATGGCGAATATTATGCGAATATCACTTTAAAGAAAGTTGCAGAATTAATACGTAAAAATATCAGGGGATCGGACGTTGTTGTAAGATACGGTGGTGATTCCTTTGCTATTATTTTACCTAATACAGTTGTATCTGCTGCCCTATCAATGAGTAATAGATTTAATGCAATAATTAAGAATTATCCTTTTATATTTGAGAATTCACAACCCAAAGGACATATAACAGCAAGCATTGGTCTGACTTTTCTTGACGGACAGTCCACCGAAGAATTTATTTTATGTGCCGAGAAAGCTCTGGCAAAGGCATTCACAAAAGGCGGCGACAGGGTTGAAGTCTATTCAAGGGAGCAATATGAAGAAGAAGAGGTTGAGAAATATTGATTACTTTTACGAGATATTTAACAGCCCTGTAGGAATTTTATACTTAATTTTCTATGGTAATAAATTAACCGAAATTAGATTTGATAAACCATCAAATATGCCTTTAAAATCTTCATCCAAAAATACTCTCCAGCGTGAATTAAGGGAATACTTTGATAATGGTCTTGATATTTTTAGCCAGGAGCTACATTTTACTACAGGAACTGAATTTGATCGTAAAGTTTGGCTTACATTGAAGGAAGTGCCTTTTGGAGAAACCCGCACTTATAAGTGGCTTGCTGAAAGAATTGGTAATCCAAATGCATCAAGAGCTGTAGGCCAGTCTCTTAGCAGAAATCCTATCCCTATAGTACTTCCCTGTCATCGTATAATTGAATCAGATGGTTCAATAGGCGGCTTTTCAGCAGGTATAGCTATAAAAAGAAGATTGCTGGACATGGAGTATTATATAAAGTTATCCAAAAACAGGGGTAAAATATTTTCAGGAGAAGAAGATGGATAATATAATTGTTTATATAACTTCCTCAAAGGAAGAAGAAGCTGAAAAAATCGCAAAAGCACTTGTTGAAGCAAAGCTTGCCGGTTGCGTTAATATAATTAACAATATTCGTTCTATTTACAGCTGGCAGGGAAAGATAGAAGACGAGTCTGAAATTTTAATGATGGTTAAGACACAGAAGCATCTTTTTAAAGATCTTTCTGAAAAAGTGAAAGAACTTCACAGTTACACTGTGCCAGAAATTATAGCAATTCCCATAATTGAAGGTTCTGAAGAATATCTCAAATGGCTAAATGATATAACAAAACCCGAATAATGCAATTAACCCAATAATGCATTTTAGATATATTTATCTTTTTACATTTATATGTCTTATGCCCGAAGGTTTCCATGCAGGTGATATAACCCTTGACGGTTCGCATTGTTTGAGATACGAGCCCCAAATAATTTTGAAATCTCCATATCTATCATTTATTGAATCCATTGCTTTAAGAAGTTCCTTTTGTTTGCTGATTTCTTTAAACAAAGACATCTGGTCTTTTTCTCTGATAAGCGCTGACAGAGATACCCCAAGAAGTCTGACCTTATCGGTCAGAGAAATGCTATCAAGTATTGAAACTGCATTTTTATAAATTTCGTGGGTATGATTTGTATAATTAAAAAGAGTTGTCTGTCTTGAGAAAGTTTTAAAATCACTGTATCTTACAATAAGAGTTACTTTTCTGCCTTTGAATTTGTAATGTCTTGCCCTTCTTCCAACCATTTCACTTAATTTTAAAATCTCTGCTTCTATTTCCTTTCTTTCCGCCAGGTCCTTTGGAAAAGTCATGCTGTGTCCAATAGATTTCGGTTCCTGTTCATGGACATATAGAGGTCTGTTATACAACCCCATGCCCATTGCTTTCAGGTGTTCTCCGATTATGCCAAATTTATTTCTTAATAAACTCGCAGGGGTTCTTCCTAATTGACCGCAGGTTTTTATGCCGAGAGCATTAAGTTTTTCTGAAAGCCCTGAACCTATTCCCCAGAGTTCCTTCAAAGGTAAATCTTCAAGAACATTATTAATATCTTCAGGTTTAATCCATCTTAAGCCATCAGGTTTTGAGATATCACTTGCAAGTTTTGCCATAAGAATATTCGGACCTATGCCTGCTGTGCAATTGATGCCAAATTTTTCTTTTATCTGTTTTTTTATAGCATATCCAATGGCTTCAGGTCCGCCGAATAAGTGATGAGTTGTGGTAACATCAAGAAATGACTCATCAATTGAATATATTTCTACATCCGGAGTATATTTCAAATATATCTTTTGCATTTCTGTACATGTATGGGTATATTTTTCATTGTTTCCAGTTACAAAAATGATATGAGGACAAAGTTTTTTGGCCTCATAAATATTCATCCCTGTTTTTACGCCAAATTTTCTTGCTTCATATGAACGTGTAGTGATAACAGTTCTATTGCCCGAACCAATCACAGCTACAGGTTTTCCGCGCAACTTCGGATTGCTCTGTTGCTCTACTGATGCAAAGAATGCATCCATATCTATACAAAGTATGATTCTGGACATTTTATTTATAAAGGAATAATCTTAACTTTTTATTGTTAAAAGGTTATTTATTGCGGTTATCCATTTATTTGTCTCTTCCTTGCTCCATGAAACAGTGAAGCCAGAGACTAATTTCACGCCATCTTTTTCCCATTCAATCTTGATAACAGGTGCACCATACCATTTGCCCGCATGACATGAGCCTGTTGTAATATTTATAATGTCTTGAATTGGAATGTGCATTACCCTTTTAGTCATATAACGGCGGAAAAAGATACCTTCTGAATTAGCCCACATCTCTGAATTTCCCCTTGCAAGCCATCCTCCTCTCCAGTAACGTTTCCACCAAACACCACGCTTTTCAGTGCCATAATAATATCCGTTTTTTGTGTGCAGTAGCGGCAACTCTTCCATGGTTTGCTATCTATACCTCAATTTTTTCTATGCTCCACAAGAGAGAAGTAGTATTAAAACTTAGTTCATATAGAGTTTTCCCGTCTGTTATGGAGAAATGGTAAACCTTTGTCTGACCTTCTCTGGTTTGCCATGAATATGTTATTTCTTTAATATCAAATAGTTTGCCGTTCCACTTAAATCTTACCGGACGTATTCTATACGGCAATCCAAATGATGCGATTACACTTATATTTTCTCCAATATACATTTGTATTTTCCGATTTAAAATTTTCGTATAATCCCTACAACCCTGCCGACTATGATAACTTCATTCGCATTATGCTCTATGGGCTGCATATCTTTATTTTCAGGTTTAAGAATAATCTTCTTTTTATTTTTTAATAAAACCCTTTTTATTGTTGCCTCATCGCCTAAAAGCACAACAGCAATTTCTCCATTATTTATTGTATTTTTAGGTTTAACTATTACATAGTCTCCCTCAAAAATACCAGCATCTTTCATGCTGTCTCCAATAACCTTCAATGAAAAAGCGTCTTTATAAGGGAAAAGGGTACTGTCAACTATTATATGCGACTCTATGTCTTCTTTTGCCAGTATGGGTTTGCCTGCCCGTATATTTCCTGCAACTGGAAGCATTACTCCATTGTCTGGCATCAATCCTGATATTTCTATGCCTCTTGATTTCATGGGGTTTAACTTTATAAATCCTTTTTTTTCAAGAGCTTTGAGATGTGCTCTGGCTGCAGCCCAGAGAAATTTGAAATGTTCACCTATTTCTCTGACTGTAGGTGGATAGCCATTTGTTTTAGTGTATTCTACAAGAAAATCAAGAATGCGTTTTTGTTTTTCCGTAATATTTTTCATATTATCCTCTGCATCCGAATCCCGGGCAGTTGTTTTTTGGGAAGAGAATCGTTCCCTTGACCGCCTGGCATTCTTATGGAAAAGTGGAGGAATATTTATATATACAAATGTATATCAAATATTACAGTTTGTCAAGAAATATTTTTACCAGTAGCCCATAACTAATTGTAATGTAACAGAAAAAAGTAATCCGTGAATTAAAAATTAACAGCTAAATATATTCGAATAAATCTCCCCAAAAAATTTGGATATTTTTACTGATTTTATCTTCTTTATTTATTAGTTTCTGCAACTTATTTATAGTATCAATGTCTTTTGTTATGAAGAAGTTTTCATTTGCGTGCGAGCCTCTGATGCGCTGAAATGAAACATTGAAACCATATGATTTTGACATCTCAATAAAATCAGGTATCTGTGTATAGTTAGAGCGCATAACCGTCATATTTAATGTTATTGATTCAAAGTGGTTTTTATTGTCTTTAACAAGGTTAAGGCTTCTTTGGAGAGTATCCCAACTGCCACCCTTGCGTATTTTTTCATAAACTTTCTTTTCAGCTGCATCAATAGATATGAGCAGATTACCAAATCTCTGATTTTTTATTTTATCCCAATATTCATTTAAAAGCAGACCATTTGTAATAATATCAAAGACTATTTCCTTATTCTTGTTATTAAATAAAAGACGCTTTGAATCCTGCCTGAAAAATGGCTCTCCCATTCCTGTCAAAACAATCCTTTTGATTGTAGAGATACATGACAAAACTTCTTTTTCGGCTTTTAAAATTAAATCTTGATCATTTTTCTGGTTTTTTCTACTACACATAATACAGGAAAGATTGCACTGTGTTGAATTTGAAAAGTTAAAAACTGTTGGTAATGATTCAAGTATAATTTTTTTTGAGCGTATTTCTTCAACCAATTTCGGTGAGAGATAGTTTAATAACTCAAGATCATCATACGATATCCCTTTTTTATCATGAATATATTGGGAGATTATAGGACATATTTGATTGCAAATATTTTGCCATTCTCCATTATATATTTTTTTTCTGATATAAATAGCTCGTGAACCATTCCAAATTTCTTTAATTGTTTTGTTTTTAATATTCCCTATAGGAAATCTTATCCAGCCAGGACAGCAGGTGTAAACATCTCCATTGGTTGTTATCTCTGCAAAATAAAATGGCTTAAGACATAAAATGTTATTTTTATTTTCAGGTATTTTTTCTTTTTTTGATAAGATGTTTAAATCTTTAAATCTGCTGTACAGATATCTTGTGGTTTTATTTAAATAAATAAGCATTTCTAAACATATGACTCAAGTATTCTAAAAGCTTCTTCTTTTGAAAGATGTGGAGATTTTGATAAATAGTTCATCATAGCTTTATTTGCTGCATCATAATTGTAATTCATTACAGGTTTTCTTATGCTATGTTCAACAGGCACAGCGTCAATAATTCCCATCCGCAATCCCATTTTTTCAATAAAATAAGGCCAGACAAAATCAAATCCCCATCCCATAAAAGAACTTTCATCAAATGGGAGAATAATAGGATATGCATCTCTTCTTACCGAGAAAAGAGGTCCTATTTCAACAAACCTTGTTCTTCTGGCTGTAATTCCATCCAATTGCTCCACAAAATGATGATCTATAAAGCTATTGTGTGTGCGAGCTGGTTGAGCAAGAGCAAAATCATATTTTTCCTGCAATTTTATAAAATTGTCTAAAAAATTACTCCTAAGTTTTATATCATCATCACAGAATAAGATGTAGTCATATTGATGAATTTTCTCCTGTAACAATATTTTGTTAAGCAGAACAAATTTGGGTTCTGGTTTATCCTGTTTCATAAAAGTAACTGATTCTACTTTTTTTGAAGGCGGTTCGCCAAATAAAGCGATCCATTTTTGAACAACAATAAATTTTTCTGACTGGTTTAACACATCAACGATATGCTCGATATTGTTTTCCTGGTTGGCAAGATATACTCCTGTAATAAGAACTTTTTTCTTTCCATTGAATTCTTGAAAATCCTTGATTGGGATATTAGCTTCCTCGGCTTGCATGCAATAAATTGAAGATTGACAAATAGTATTATCATTGTTTTTATTGGTTTCCGGGTTAATAGGTATATTTTCAATCTTTTCTTTTTTCTGAAAAATTTTCAAAATAATATTAATTATTTTATGCCCTACTCTTTTTGCAATTGACCGTCTCCTTGTATAAGGCGGCAGAATTTTATCCCTTATTTTATAGTAAAACATTAGACCTTTCCATCCATTTGAACTAAATATACGTGATAATTCTTCATCCTTTTTCTTTAATATATTTTGCAGTTCGTTCTTGATTGATTCAATTTGCCCGATGTATGTATTTTTACTGTGAATTTGTTCTTCAAGTCTTGAGATAAAAGCATCCTTTTCAAGAATAGTTCTTTTAAGTTCTATCCTTTTCATATCCATCTCATCTATCGTTTGTTTGAGTCCATTAATTTGTATTTCAAGCTCTGTAGTTTCCTGTTCTTTATTTTTTATTATTTCAGCATTTTGATGTGCTGTATTTTCGAGAAGATTTATTTTTTCTGATAATTCTTTAATAAAGTCATTAGCTTCCTTAATCTGTGTTTCGAGTTCTCTAATTTTCCCCTCTGCCCTTAAGTAAGAAGTGTTTCTTTCCTCCAGTTCATGTTGGAGATTATTTAATTCAGCTTCTTTTTCTTTATTTGTATTTTCGAGAGTAGTAGCATATTCTTTTGTATCTTCAAGCTTTTTGTTTAAATCTTTTATAACTTCATTTTTATTTTCAAGAATTCTTTGTATTTCTTCGATTTTTGAATTACTCAAAGACAAAGATTCTTCGAGGTTTTTTGTTTTATCTTGTCCTGCAGTTAATTCTTGTTCAAGTTTTATTATTTTGCCATGGAATTCCTTAATTCTGAACTCGAGCGAATTTATATGATTTTCTTTTTCGGAGAGCATTCTTCTGTTTTGAACAAGTTTCATAATTATTTTTGAAGAATATTTATTCCTGTGCTTTAAAATAATCTGGTTATGATAAGCTTCTGCTTTGTTAAAATAAAGAGGTGATTGGGATATTTGAAGACTGTTGCTCCATTGTATATATTCAGCTGTAATTTTTGGAATATGATAAAAAGGATACTTTTCTCCGATTCTAATGATTAAATCCCAGTCTTCATACAGTTCAAAATTTTCATCAAACCCTTGAAATAGGTTTAATATTTCTCTGCGAAACATAATACATATTAAAGGAATATAATTATCAATAAGCAGTTCTTCATATGAAAAAGCCTTTGAGACAAATAAACGCTTTTCTCGCTCAGAAATCTTTTCTTCTTCTGGATTGTAATCCTGATACACAATATTTGCGTCTGTATATGCAGCCTGATAATCAAATTCTTCAAGCGCATTCAATAAAATACTTACATGGTTATTGTAGAATCTATCGTCATCATCAAGAAAACAAATATATTCTCCCCTGGACATTGTAATACCAATATTTCCTGCATGTGCCCTGCCGGTATTATTTTCGAGTTTTCGATAACTGAGAGCAATATCACCTAAAATGTTGTTAAGTGCTTTTCTATCAACATCTAATCCTCCGTCATTTATTAAAACAACCTCGATCGGACGATAAGTCTGCTCAGCAATACTCTGCATCGCTTTTTTTAACAGTATAGGTCTATCTTTTGTTCGTACTATTATAGAAACAAGTGGTTTTTGCTTTTCCATATTCAGAATTGCCGGTTATATTGAAATGCAGAAAAATCTGTCTTTGTATTTGATGAAAGTTTTAGTGAAGCAAATATCTCAGCAATTTTTCTGCTTAGAGTTTCTTTTGAGTAATTTCTCTTAATATGTTCAATAGAATTATCCGAGATAGTTTTCCAGAGTTGTTCATCAGAATAAAGTTTTATAACAGCATCGGCAAACTCTGCGGGATCATCTGCTATAAGTGAGTTTACATTATTTTTAAGTCCAATCCCTTCAGCTCCAATAGTTGTAGTAACAACAGGAAGTCCATAAGCCATACTCTGTCCTATCTTGCCTTTCATCCCAGCTCCGTAACGAAGGGGAGCAACAAAAACACGACAATTTTCAAAATACGGAGATACATCTTTAACATATCCTGTTACTTTTATTGATTCTGAATTAAGTCTTAGAATGGACTCCAGCGGATCGCTCCCAACAACATAGAATTTAATATCAGGGATTTCCTTTTTAATAAAGGGGAAAACTTCTTTAACGAAAAATAAGACAGCATCTTCATTTGGCTGATGCAGAAAACTACCAATAAACATTATATCCTGTCTGTCTTTGAATCCTTTTTTCCTTCTATAAATTTCATGTATATTGGGTAAAATTTCAACATGTAAGGAAGGCTCTTCATTAAGAAGAAAATCTTTTTCATCTTTTGTTACAGTGAAAACAACATCCGAACAGGAAGAATTAAAGAGTTCCATAGATTTATAATATTTTGCCTTCTCAAAGAGTTCTCTGTCGTTGTTTACTGAAGCAGCCCGTTCAAATCTAAGCCAGTGGAGATCAACGGTATCATAAGCAATAATACTATTTATCGCATAAGCTCTTACAAGAGGAAGATACTTAAATGTTTGTTCGGGTCTTGAGATTATCACAAAACTAAAAATATATCCATTTTCTTCAAAATATTTCTGAATATCTAAATCACCCGAAAGAACCTTTATCCCAATACTTTCAAGTTCACTTGAATAAGGTTCAATTCTCTGCAAATCATCAGGTAAAAATGTAATTTTATAGCCCAATTCGCTAAGAATACTCAGAAAAGAGAACATCCGTAACGAACCGGAATCCTTGTCATATGTAGGAACAAATCTGTCGATAACAAGCACTTTATTATCTTCATTAATTAGCTCATGATATCTGTTACGATGAAATATATTTGGATTGTACCAATTCAAATCACCTAATTTTTCTTTATATCCAGAATTAGACGGAATATTGAGAGATGTTTTGCGTATAACTTTACTTTTAATCGTTTCAGGCTCGAGTATTTTATATTGTTTTAAGAATCTACCGATATTATGTTTGTTTAATCCGGTTACGAATTTTGCAGGATCACTTGCCGCAATCATGAGCAGGTCGTAAAAAAGCCTTCTTTTAGTATTATTCGGAAAAATTTTATCTCTGAATTTGTAATAAGAACTCAATATTTTCCAGCCTCTTGAATTGGTAATCTGTTCGAGAGTATTTATACTTTGTGTTAGAGAATTTTTAATATTAGAAATCTCAATTTCTTTTTCTTTGATTATTTTTTCAAGTGTTGAAATATATGCATCAGCACCATTTTCATATACAAGTCTCATTTTCCTTGCAAGCTGTATAAAGTCCATTATAACATCTACTGTAAATTTGTCCTTATGCTTGTTTATTATCTGGCGATGGGCTATGCGGGCTCTTACTGCAAATTCAGGAGAATGAGCTACCTGTTGTGTTCCGCTCCATTGTATATAATCAGCGGTAACTTCTTTAACATGATAAAAAGGAATTTTTTCAGCAATGCGTATCAAAAGATCCCAATCTTCATAAATGTCGAAGCTTTCATCAAACCCGCTGCTGTAATTAAAAACTTCCTTAGAAAACATAAGACACATTAAAGGTATATAATTATCGAGCAAAAGGTCACTATATGAAAAATCCTTGGAGGAAAAAACTTTTTTGTAAACCTTTTCGCCATCTCCACCTTTGATTGAATTACCATGATAGACGATATTGGCATCAGAATAAACTACCTTAAAATTATATTTTTTAAAAACATCTGTAAGTACTGATAAATGCTCAGGGTACAATTCGTCATCATCATCAAGAAATCCTATATAATCGCCTTTGACATTTTCTAATCCTACATTCCCTGCATGTGCTCTTCCTGTATTTTCCTTCAGCCTGATATAATTCAAAGAGACATCCCCGAGTATTTCAAATATTTCATCTATATTTAAATCACAGCCTCCGTCATTAACAAGAACCACTTCTACAGGTCTGTACGTCTGCGAAGAAATGCTACGCAATGCTTTTTTTAGCAACTGAGGTCTGTCTTTGGTTCTTACTATAATTGACACTAATGGATTGTTATTCATTGAAACCCCTTGATATTGTTAAAATACTTTAATAAATCATACACTTTATTATGTTTTATGCACTATAATAACAGTATTTAAAATAACCTTTCAAGGATGGTTACTATGTCATCATTACATATGCTTACTATTTCAGAGGCTCGGGCTTTGCTTTACAAGAAGGAAATATCTGTCAGAGATATTGTAGAAGCAATAATCCAGAGAATAGACTCTGTTGAGGAAAAGATTAGAGCATTTATTACATTAAATAGAGAGAATGCTCTGTTGGCATCGGTTGAGGTTCAAAAAAAACTTGATGCTGATAAATCAAACAATAAACTGCTCCTCTCCGGAATCCCTATTGCAATTAAAGATAATATGTGCACAAAAGATGTTCTCACAACCTGTGCATCAAAAATACTATACAATTTTATTCCGCCTTATGAATCAACTGTAACAGCACGGCTTAAAGAGCAAGGGTATATTTTAATTGGCAAAACCAATATGGATGAATTTGCAATGGGTTCATCAACTGAAAATTCTGGTTTTCAAACAACATTGAATCCATGGGATCTGGAAAGAGTTCCGGGTGGTTCAAGTGGTGGTTCTGCTGCAGCTGTTGCGGCTGATGAGTGTATTGCTGCCATTGGTTCGGATACAGGAGGATCTATCAGACAACCAGCAGGTTTTTGCGGTGTTGTGGGATTGAAACCAACCTATGGCAGGGTCTCACGCTTTGGCCTTGTTGCATATGCATCTTCTCTTGATCAAATAGGACCGCTGACTAAAAATGTAAAAGATTCAGCAATACTTTTATCAATAATAGCAGGACATGACCCGCTTGATTCTACATCAGCGCCTGTTGATGTCCCTGATTTTACAGAATGCATTGGAAAGGACATAAAGGGCTTTAAAATAGGGATACCCAAAGAATATTTTGTAGAAGGAATTGATAAGGAAGTCGAAGATATTTTATTGAAAGCTATAAAACATCTCGAGTCTCTCGGAGCGATTCTTGTGGAAATTTCCTTGCCTCATACAGGATATGCAGTCGCTACATATTATATTCTTGCAACATCTGAGGCTTCATCAAATCTTGCAAGATACGATGGGGTTAAATACGGGCTAAGGGCTGGAGGAAAAGACCTTATGGATATGTATTTCACAACAAGAGCGCAGGGCTTCGGCGCTGAAGTTAAAAGAAGAATAATGCTTGGCACTTATGCCTTATCATCAGGTTATTATGAAGCCTATTATAGAAAAGCCCAGCAGGTTCGCACTTTGATTAAAAAAGATTTTGAAGATGCTTTTAATAAAGTTGATATTATCATTACTCCTACTTCGCCCGTACCAGCTTTCAAAGCAGGCGAGAAAACACAGGATCCCCTTCAGATGTATTTAACCGATATATATACAATATCCATGAATCTTGCAGGAGTTCCTGCAATATCAGTGCCATGCGGATTTACATCAAACAACCTGCCGGTAGGGCTTCAGATAATCGGAAAGCATTTTGATGAGGAAACGATATTAAAAGTTGCTTATGCCTACGAGCAGTCAACAGACTGGCATAAAAGGAAACCAGATCTTTAAAAATGGGAAAAACATATTAGATTTTGAATCAAAATTTGAAAAAATATTGGAGGATAAAAACATAACAGTATGAAATATGAAGCAGTTATTGGACTTGAAGTACATGCGCAGATGCTGACAGATACAAAGATTTTTTGCGGCTGTTCAACAAAATTTGGCTCTGAACCAAACACACAAACCTGTCCTGTCTGCATCGGTATGCCCGGAGTTTTACCTGTATTAAATAAAAAAGCTCTTGAATTTGCAATTAAAACAGGACTTGCAACAAATTGCAATATTTCAACTTTCAGCAGATTTGCACGCAAAAATTATTTTTATCCGGATCTCCCAAAAGGCTATCAGATAAGCCAGTATGAGCTGCCGATATGCGAACATGGATTTATTGAAATCACTTCAGAAGGGAATGCAAAAAAAATTGGGATTACACGGATACATATGGAGGAAGATGCAGGCAAAAACATTCATGAAGGTAATGGCAATTACAGTTATGTAGATTTAAACAGGGCGGGAGTTCCTTTGATGGAGATAGTTTCTGAACCTGATATCAGAACTCCTCTTGAAGCTGTTGAATATATGAAAAAGCTCAGAACTATTCTCAGATATCTTGGTGTTTGTGATGGAAATATGGAACAGGGCTCTTTAAGATGCGATGCAAATGTGTCTGTCAGACATAAAGGTGAAAAAGAACTGGGGACCAAAGTGGAAATCAAAAATATTAATTCATTCAAATTTGTTGAGAAAGCTCTTGAATATGAAATAAAGAGACAGATTAAGGTTATTGAAGATGGTGGCAGGATAATTCAGGAGACAAGATTATGGGATTCTGACAAAGGCATTACAGAATCAATGAGAGGTAAGGAAGAAGCGCATGATTATAGGTATTTCCCCGAACCTGACCTTGTTCCAATCATAATTGCTGAGGAGTGGCTTAACAAAATCAAGAAGACACTTCCTGAATTGCCTGATATTAAACGAAATCGTTTTATTAAAACTTATGGAATTACAGAGTCTGATGCTGAACTTCTTACATCTGAAAAATCTCTGGCAGAGTGGTTTGAAGATGCGGTTACTTCGGGCGGAAATCCAAAATTGGTTGCCAACTGGATAAAAGGTGATTTGCTCAGGATTTTGAATGAAGAAAACAAAACAATCGAGCAATGTCCGATTAAACCTTCACAGCTTGCAGGTATGTTAAAGCTGCTCGAAGATGGAACCATCAGCGGAAAAATAGCAAAAACTGTTTTTGAAGATATATATAAGACTGGAAAAGATGCCGCTGTAATAGTGAAAGAAAAAGGATTGGTTCAGATTACTAACACCGATGAAATAGAAAAGGCAGTTGATGAAGTACTATTAAAAAATCCGGATGAGGTTGAAAGATATAAAAGCGGGGATAAAAAACTTCTTGGTTTTTTTGTTGGTCAGATTATGAAGATTACCAGAGGAAAAGCAAATCCGCAGCTTGTAAATGAAATTTTAAATAAAAAACTTTCGTAATAGAAAGGGCATGTGCCATAAAGGTGGGATGGCACATGCCATAAATATTGAGAGAGAGGGAGGTGTTGCTATTGAATCGAGTTTAGAAACTCGTTATGGTCCATTACTTTTCCGAGCATCGGGAATATATTTTGTTCAGCGTATTCCTGCCATGATTGAGATCTGCAACCTGTACAATCTTTAATAACAATAACTTCATATCCAGCATCATATCCTGCACGGGCTGTTGACTCAACACATACGTTTGTAAGAAGCCCTGCCACACCGATTGTTTTAATCCCTTTGTCTTTTAAGAATCCATCAAGATTTGTGTGTCCAAAACAGCTCAGGCCTGTTTTTCCTTCAACAACCTGAAGATAATTCATAAATGGTTTTAATTCATCAATTACATCTGCACCCTTTGTGCCTTTCATGAAAGCTCCTATCTCTTTGATATTCTTTAAAATTCCAACAGGATTATGGAGCTCTGGATAACCCGGAGTGAATACAATTGATGCAATATATGCGGGTATTCCTTTTTTTTGTGCACGGGTTAACAGGTCAATTGTATTTGGAATGATTTTGTTTGAAGCAAGCATATCTTTAATAAGAGCATGTAATTTACCATCAGGCGAACAAAACTCATTCTGATACCCGGTTAATACTATTGCTACTTCATTTGCCTTCATTTTTTCCTCCTTCTAAAACGGTTTTTTACATCTATTCAATTAAAGTAAAGAAAAACATTTAATTGCCTGTTTATTATTCAAGCAAACAAAATGCCATATCCGGAGTTTTTTTGTTTATATTGATTTGATGAGAGTTTATAATAATTAATTTAAAGTAAACTATTCTCAAATTCTCATTCTCATTCTCACAATGAGAATGAGAATGAGAATTTTACCTTATCATAAGAAATTGCCTCAAAATAATGTAGATGTTGCAAAAAATTGTTTTACCCTCTGAGGTTTTTAACCCCGATAATTTTAAAATAAAATATTTTTAATATGTATTAAAATATTTATGGCAATGCATCTTCAAACGTACTGAAGGTATCAAAATGAATTTTTTCATAAAACCTGCATTATTTGGATTAAAAAGCTTTTTATGAAGGAGTTAATAGTGTGAAGAGAATTATTATTTTATTTATATTTTATTGTGCCATAAATTCAATTTTTATATGCCATGAAATATCTTCAGCTGGTGATTATCAGGAAAAAACGGGTTTTAATAAAAATTCCTCTCCATCTTCAGAATTATATATAGCTTTGGGAGATTCTTTTGCAGCTGGATTAGGAGCTAAAGATTATATTTTGTCTTCAGGAACTTGTTTAAGGTCAAAAAATGCCTTTTCAATTGATGAAGAATATGGTATTGCAGCCAGATTTAATTTGATTGCTAAATTTTATGCATGTTCAGGTGCAACAACAAAAACCCTGGTTAAATCTCAGATTAATAAACACAGAAATTCATTAAAGAAAGCTAAACTTGTAACAGTCATAATAGGAGGAAATAACGTTAATTTCTCTGAAGTACTTGCTTTCTGCTTATTCAACAGTGATTGTAAAAATTATTTTTCAAATAAGATGATTAGCCTTCAAAAAAAGATAGATGCACAATTTTATAAACTTGCAACCGCTTTCAGAACATTAAAAAGAGCCGCACCTCAAGCTCAAATATATGTTTTAGGCTATCCATATCTTTTTAATACAAAAAATAATGATTCATGTGAAATAAGCAAATTTATAGAGATAGAAGAACAGAAATATTTAAATGATATGACTGAACGTTTAAATCATGTTATAGAAAATGCTGCATTTGATGCAGAAGTAAATTTTTTGTCTGTTACCGAAGCTTTTTCAGGACATGAAATATGCTCTGAAGATGCATGGATCAATAGCTTCAATACCGAAGAAAATATTTTTATAGAATTATTCCATCCAAATGCCAAAGGACAAAAAGCCTATGCTGAGATTATGCGGGAAGCTATAAAATGGTAAATTTTTCTATAAAATGTTCATATAAGATATCCTGTCAAAAATTTTTTAGCTCTATTTAAAATATTTTTTAAGCAGATAGTTCAAAAAGATTTAATTTAAAGTTATTATACTTATATGTGTAGAACATTAGTTTTTGTTCAATATTGATATATTTTAACCAAAAAATGCAATTGAAATAATGCAGATGTTGTGAAAACTTTAATTTTATATAACCCCCTATAAAGCAAAGAGCAAAGAGCATAGAGCATAGAGCATAGAGCATAGAGAAAAGAGCTAAGAGCAATGAGCAAAGAGCATAGAGCAAAGAGCCAGATTCCCCCTTTTTTAAGGGGGATTAAGGGGGTTGTATATCCCTCTGTCATGTTGTTGTTTTTCTCATACTTCAGCCTTCAGCCTAAAGCCTTCAGCCTTTTTTTGTTCTTCGCTCTTCGCTCTTCGCTCTTCGCTATTTGCCTTCAGCTTTTTTTAGCAATATCTGCATTATTTGTGTTAGGTTTAATATATATATTTAAGGAATTGAATTAATGATTAGACCCCTTGCTCATCTTGAGTTTAAATTAGCATTAATAATAATTGCCTCAACAGCATTAACCAATATTCTTGTATTTTTTTCCCTTTCGTATTTTTACAATTCATTCACTCTGGAAGTTATAATTTTAAGCATTTTGAGCACCTTTGCTTTTATTTTTCCGGGTGTATATTTTTTTATCTGCAAACCTCTTAAGGCTAATTTAATAAGATACAAACAGACAGAAATTTCCCTTGAACGTTTAATGAGACAGAATGAATTAATTCTTGAGGCTGCTGGTGAGGGAATTATTGGAATTAACTGCGAAGGCTTAATAATTTTTGTTAATCCTTCTGCATTAAAAATGCTCGGTTATTCACTTGAAGAACTTATTGGCGAAAATCATCATGAAAAAATACACTATCTAAATCAGAATGGTCAGAAGTATGAAGAAGAACATTGCCCTGTTTTTAAAACCTGTAAATATGGTACTACCAATAAAGGTCAGGATGAAATATTCTGGAGAAAAGATGGTTCAAGTTTTCCTATTGAATATATGAGCACGCCAATGATTGAAAATGGCCAGATTATAGGGGCTGTTGTAACATTCAGGGATTTGACCGAAAGAAAAAAAGAATTACAGGAAATTGAAGAAAAATTAGCGCATCTTGAATATCTCTGGTCAAATCTTAAAAAAGCTGAAGAGGCTCAAAAAGAAAGCGAAAAAAGATATAGAAACTTTTTTAATGAATCAAGAGATTCTGTTTTTATGACATCCGCGTTATGGAAATTCACAGACATAAATCAATCTGCGATCGAACTTTTTGAATATGATGCAAATGAAATTTTCCGTCTGCATTTTAAAGAACTTTTTATGAATACTGATGACTTTCTGAATTTTGAGCAAGTGATAAAAAAATATTCTTCTGTAAAAGACTTTGAAGCAAAATTAATTAAGAAAAGTGGCCTTGAAATAGATTGTCTTATAACCGCTTCGACTCAAATAGATGATGAAGGCAATATATTGGGATATTATGGAATGATACACGATATAACTGATAGGAAAAAGCTCGAACAGCAGCTTCTTCAGGCACAGAAAATGGAAGCTGTTGGAAGACTTGCAGGCGGTGTAGCGCATGACTTTAATAATATTCTTACCGCAATAATAGGTTATGGGAAACTTCTAAAAGAAGAGATGGAACCCGACAATCCCCTCCAGAATTATACCACCCAGATACTTAATTCTGCTGAACGTGCAGCTAATCTTACCCGCGCGCTACTGACTTTCAGCAGAAAACAAATAATAAGTCCAAAGCCAGTAAATATAAATGATCTGATAAATGGAATTACACGACTTTTAAACAGGCTTATTGGTGAGGACATTGAACTGATAACCTACCTTTCTGAAAAAGACCTTACTATTATGGCTGATTCAACCCAGATTGAACAGGTACTGATGAATCTTGCCACAAATGCACGGGATGCGATGCCAGATGGCGGAACTCTTATAATTAAGACAGACCTTGTAGTATTTGATGCTGAGTATATAAAAGTTCACGGATATGGCAAACCAGGTGGTTTTGCCTTAATTTCGGTTGAAGATACAGGTTCAGGTATTGATGAAAAAATAAAAGAAAGAATTTTTGAACCATTTTTCACCACCAAAGAGATTGGAAAAGGTACAGGACTCGGACTTGCAATGGTGTACGGTATAATCAGGCAACACGATGGGTATATTAATGTCTATAGCGTTAAAGACAAAGGAACCACATTTAAAATTTATTTGCCCCTGATTAAATCAGTCGTGGAAGAAAACGAGGATGTTGATAAACACTATACTGAGGGTGGTTCAGAAACAATTCTTTTGGCGGAAGATGACACACTTGTTAGAACTCTTTGCAAAAAGGTACTCGAGAAAGCAGGCTATTATATAATTGAAGCTTTAGACGGAGAAGATGCCCTTAATATATTTAAAGAAAGAAGCAAAGATATACAACTACTTTTACTCGATGTTATAATGCCAAAGAAAAATGGCAGGGAATGCTATGATGAAATGAAAAAAATTAGACCTGATATAAAAGTCGTATTTATGAGTGGATATACAGCCGATATAATCCATAAAAAGGGAATAATTGAAGAGGGCATAGAATTATTACTCAAGCCTATATCTCCTAACATACTTTTGCGCAAGGTTCGTGAAGTGCTTGATAGAAAATCAGAATCTACAAAGACAATTGCATTCCTTGACACAAATTTCATAAAATAATTATAATTTCAACTTAAACTTTAAATTATTGCGCCTGTAGCTCAGTAGGATAGAGCAACTGCCTTCTAAGCAGTGGGCCAGGGGTTCGAATCCCTTCAGGCGCGCCATTTGTAAATTCTGCACAGTGAAGTTATGGTGAATAGTTAACAATTGCGATTAATTAATAGCAAATTAGTTTTTTATTGCTGGCAGCTATACACTATTAATAAACACTGTTGCTCAGTGGTGAGTGTAGCTCAATGGTCAGAGCACTGGACTGTGGCTCCAGGTGTTGGGGGTTCGAGTCCCCTCACTCACCCCAATAAAATGCGCCTGTAGCTCAGTGGATTAGAGCATCGGCCTCCGGAGCCGAGTGTCGGAGGTTCGAATCCTCTCAGGCGCACCAGAAAGATTTTGTAGCTCAAAAATTGCAGCAAATAGTGATCGGCAGAAGAGAATTTGATATTATACTATTCAATTTTTATATACTGCCAATTATGATTTTTCAGTGGGCCGTTAGCTCAGCTGGTAGAGCAGCTGACTCTTAATCAGCGGGTCGCAGGTTCGAATCCTGCACGGCTCACCAATAATTGTCATGAAATTATCATGATTCTCCTATACTGGTAGCCCAATCGCCCGGTTTCATAAAACTCCAGAATGTATTCAGAGGTTCCTCGTTGTTAAACAAAGTTATGCTGCTTATAGAATATTTTCTAATTATTTTGCTCCATGACAAATTGCAACAATATTTAATATATTAAAAATTCCTCTATTTTCTCAGGAAATAAAATCAATACTTATTTGCCTTTTAAACCGCATAATTCAATGCTTTTCAGATTATGCTGGAAACTGCGATGCATTTGGATGAAAAAAGATAAATATTGGTTAATACTGAACTTATCATTTAAAACCCTTGATATGCCTGGTTTTACAGGTTTGCTATTTTTAACTGCATTTTTAGGTTAATAAAGTTTCTGTATAAAATATATAATTTTACTTATGAGTTATGATATTATTAAAATTACTTTAATAAATAGTTTCAGGGGGTTGAAATGCTCGGGAAAAATTATTTTTTTACCTCTGAATCAGTTACAGAGGGGCATCCAGACAAAGTTGCAGACCAGATTTCTGATGCGATTCTTGATTCAATTATCTCTCAGGACCCATATGCAAGAGTTGCATGTGAGACGCTGGTTACAACCGGCCTTGCATTCGTAGCCGGAGAAATCACAACAACATGTTATGTTGAAATACCTGATATTGTCAGGAAAACCATAAGGGATATAGGTTATACAAGAGCTAAGTACGGATTCGATTATGAAACATGTGCTGTAATTACTTCTGTTCACGGCCAGTCTCCTGATATTGCAATGGGTGTTGATATTGGCGGAGCCGGGGATCAGGGACTTATGTTTGGTTATGCATGTAATGAAACTGAAGAATTAATGCCTTTACCGATACTTCTTGCGCATAAACTGGCAATGAAACTTGCCGAGGTTAGAAAAAATGATATTTTAAGCTATCTGCGTCCTGATGGAAAAACACAGGTTACTATTGAATACAGAGATGGAATGCCTTTCAGGGTTGATAGTGTTGTTGTTTCAACGCAGCATAGTCCTGACGTTACATTACAGGAAATAAAAGAGGATATTATAGAAAAAGTAATCAAGCCTGTAATTAAACCAGAATTACTTGATGAAGAACATATAAAATATTTTGTGAATCCTACCGGCAGATTTGTTATTGGAGGCCCGATGGGTGATACCGGGCTTACTGGTAGAAAAATTATTGTTGACAGTTATGGAGGAGTTGGAAGTCATGGGGGAGGTTGTTTCTCTGGAAAAGACCCTTCAAAAGTTGACAGGTCAGGCTCTTATATGGCTCGTTATGTAGCAAAAAATATTGTTGCTGCAGGATTAGCTGACAGGGTGCAGGTGCAGATAGCATATGCAATAGGAGTTCCCGAACCTGTTTCAGTGCTTGCAGAAACTTATGGCACAGCGAAAATTCCAGAGGAGGAAATAACAAGAATAATTAGAAAATGTTTTCGTCTTACACCCCAGGGTATGATTGATACTTTAAATCTTAGAAGACCTATTTATAAAAAGACTGCTGCTTACGGACATTTTGGAAGGCTTGACCCTGACTTCACATGGGAAAAAACAGATATGGCAGATACACTAAGAGCAGAGGCAAAATTATAGCTTTAAAATATATTTTATGCAGGCAAATATAAATGTAATGAAAGGAATCTTATGGTTAAACATGATATAAAAGATATTAATCTGGCGAAAAAAGGTATGCTTCGGATAGAGTGGGCTGCACAGGAAATGCCTGTGCTGAAGATTATTAAAGAACGTTTTAAAAAAGAAAAACCTCTTAAAGGTTTAAGAATCTCTGCATGTCTTCATGTTACAACTGAAACCGCAAATCTTATGGATACTCTTAAAACAGGAGGAGCAGATGTTGCTCTTTGTGCATCAAATCCGCTCAGCACTCAGGATGATGTTGCCGCTGCTTTGGTAAAATTATTTGGGATTCCTGTTTTTGCAATCAAAGGCGAGGATAATAAGACTTATTACAAACATATTAAAGAACTGCTTGCATTCCAGCCAAACATAACAATGGATGATGGCGCAGATCTTGTTTCAACATTGCATAAAGATAAAAAAGGATTAATAAGTAATATAATCGGAGGGACAGAAGAGACAACTACAGGTGTTATACGTCTGAAAGCAATGGCGGAAGATCAAGTACTAAAATACCCTATAATTGCTGTCAATGATGCATATACTAAATTTCTTTTTGATAATCGTTATGGCACGGGGCAAAGCACTATTGATGGTATTATGCGAGCTACAAACAGATTAATAGCAGGCTCTGTCTTTATTGTTAGCGGTTATGGATGGTGCGGTAAGGGCATTGCAATGCGGGCAAAAGGTATGGGTGCTCGTGTTATTGTTACTGAGACCAATCCTTTAAGGGCGCTTGAAGCAACGATGGATGGATTTGAAGTTTTACCAATAATTGAAGCATCAAAAATTGGTGATATATTTGTAACTGCAACCGGTGATGTAAAGGTTATTTCACAGGAATGTTTCACTGTTATGAAAGATGGAGCTATTCTTGCGAATTCAGGCCATTTCAATGTGGAAATTGCTATAGAGGATTTAATTAAATTGTCAAAATCCAGAAGAATCATCAGAGACTTTGTTGAGGAATTTACCTTAAAAAATAATAAAAGAATATATCTTCTTGGTGACGGCAGACTTATTAATCTTGCTTCAGCAGAAGGCCATCCTTCTGCTGTTATGGATATGAGCTTTGCAAATCAGGCTTTATGTTCTGAATATATTGCAAAAAATTATAAAAACCTTCAGAAAAAAGTTTATAGCGTACCGGAACAAATAGATAAGAAAATAGCATTTTTAAAACTCAAAGCAATGGGAATAAAAATTGACACCCTTACCCCTGAGCAAAAACATTATCTTGAAAGCTGGGAATTGGGTACATAAAGAGATTTTTTAATGATAACAGCAGGTATTTTAACTCTAAGTGACAGAGGTTCAAAAGGCGAGAGAGAAGATCAAAGCGGCGCTATAATTAAAGACATGCTAAAAATTATTGGCGCTGAGGTAAGATTTTATGACATATTGCCTGATGAAAAAGAATTAATAAAAAACAAATTAATAGAATATAGCCCTCGGGTAGATCTTATCCTTACAACCGGGGGAACAGGACTTTCTCCGCGTGATGTAACTCCAGAAGCAACCCTTGAAGTTATTGATAGACAGGTATATGGAATTACAGAAGCAATGTTAATTGAAGGTCTCAAAAAAACGCGTAGAGCTATGCTTTCAAGAGCAGTTGCGGGTATCAGGGGCTCTTGTTTGATAATAAATCTTCCAGGAAGTCCTAAGGCGGTAAGGGAAAACCTTGAGGTTATTATTGATGTCATACCACATGCCATTGAAAAAATAAAAGGTGACCCTGCTGAATGTGGAAGAGCTTAATCATATAACAAAATGAAGGACATATCTTATCCTTTAGCTTTTCTTGCAGGCATTCTCTCTTTTCTTTCTCCCTGTGTTCTACCGCTATTGCCCTCTTATGTTTCTTTTATTACAGGATTATCTTTAAAAGATTTAACAGTTCGAAAAGACAAAAGAGCTGTAATGTATATAACATCAAAAAACGCACTTGCCTTTATATTCGGTTTTTCTTTTATCTTTATAAGTCTTGGTGTGTCTTCATCAGCAATCGGAAGTCTATTATTTCAATATCTTGATTATATAAGAATTATAGGCGGAATTCTGGTAATAATATTCGGCCTATTTATTTCAGGGATACTCAGGGTTGATATGTTCATGAAAGAAAAAAAATATCATCTAAGTGGTAAACCTGCCGGATATTTCGGAACTTTTATTGTAGGTATGACATTTGCTGCGGGATGGAGCCCCTGCGTTGGACCATTTCTTGGGACAATTCTTGTTTATGCAGGGGCAAAAGGTTCCATGATTTATGGCCTGAAGCTTTTAACTGTATATTCTCTTGGGCTTGCTATACCTTTTTTTCTGTTTGCTATTGGTATAAATGTTTTTCTTACGCATTCCCCTAAGATCTTTAAATATATGCGTGTAATTACTGTAATAAGCGGAGTGGTACTCATAATATTTGGCATATTGCTTCTTGCGGATAAAATAAGAGTACTTTCAACTCTATTGCCTGATACAGTAATTAAATTCTGAAACAAATAAGAATGAAATCAATAAGCCAGTAAGCTTTCAAGCCCGCAAGCGGGAAATCCATAAAAGACTTTGAAATGTAAACCGAAACGTTATCTGGGTAAGGGTTATATCTACATTTTTCGGGTGAATTACTTTTTGTTCAGATATTCTTTGCGTTCATTTTCATTGAATTTCTCAATAGCATATCTGAGCATTGTTCGTGGCATCTTCTGGTAATGCTCTTTAAGAAATTGTTCTTCTGTTTCTTTATCCCTTTTACCAACTTCTCGTAACATCCAGCCAACTGCTTTATGAATTAAATCATTTTTATCTTTTATGAGAATTTCGGCGATATGCAATGTATCATGGAATTGGTTTTTTTTAATAAAAGCGAATGTTGATAATATGGCTATTCTCCTCACCCACAATGATTCTGAAGAAGCAAGTTTATAAAGGATTGAACGTTCTTTATCAAGAAGATAATCTCCAATAATAGCAGGCGCAGAAATGTCAACAAGATCCCAGTTATTAACATGCTTTAAGTTCTTGAGATAGAAATCATAAATTCTCTTTTTCTCATCATGTTTTGATTTCTGATAAAGGGAGCAAAGTATTATCATTCCAGTAAATCTATGTTCATGGTATTCTGAAGAAAGCAATTTTTTTATATCAGATAAAGATAGGTTGAGGTATTTTCTGGCAATCTTTCTCTGCACAGGCACTGTAATTCCGAGAAATTTGTCGCCATCAGCATATTCACCTTTGTCTGTTTTAAAGAATTTTGAAAGTATTTTTGCTTTCTCCTGATTTGCTACTTTCAACAGTTCTGCCTTTAGTTTTTTTACAGATATATCCTTCATTGATTCCCTTCCTCAATATTTTAGATTCTTAACATAAATAATACAAACATTGCTGAAGAGCGTTTATAGCGTTTATAGCGTTATAGCGTTTATCAAATTAATGCTTCGCATTGGAAGTGAGACCCGCTTTGCGGGTCTGGAATTGAGTGCCGAAAAACGGCACTGGAAGTTAGTCGCTCTGGCGACTGGAATTTATCAAGCTGTTTTTTGCGTTATAGCGTTTATTGCGTTTATAGCGTTCATTGCGTTCATTGCGTTGTAGCGTTCGTTGCGTTATTGCGTTATAGCGTTATAGCGTTTATTGAGTTTAATTAAAACTGAACGGAGCAGGGCGTACAACAAGGCAAATAACAACCCCCTTAATCCCACTTAACAAAGGGGGAACTTAGCGAAGAGCGAAGAAACAAAGCTGAAGGCTTTAGGCTGAAGGCTGAAAAATTGTAGGCGTGTTCAGCAAGATTCCCCTGATACTTTTCAAATTCATTTTTCAGATAATAATTTGTGATAAAATAGAAAAGATTGATGTAAAATTGAGAACAAGCGATTTGCAGATAAAATTGTTGAAATCTTGCTTACGTGTTATATTGACAGCTTAATCTATATATGATACTTTGAATAATACATACAATGTCAGATAAATCAGCGATAATAAAAGAAGCCCAAAAATATCTTGCAAGGGGTCAGATAGATAAAGCTATCTCCGAGTGGGAAAAACTTGTTAAAGAGTTTCCAGATGGTAATTCTTTCAATACCTTAGGAGATTTATATCTGAAAAAAGGATCACGCTCCACTGCTATTGAATCATTCCATAAGGCTGCCTCTTATTTCAAACAGGAAGGTTTTGCACTTAAAGCTCTGGCTTTATACAAAAAAATACTTAATATAATGCCCAATGATACAGTCGCTTTGTTTTCTCTGGGTGAACTTAATGAAGCTAAGGGTTTGATAACAGATGCAATAAAGTTCTATCTTGCCGCAGCAGACAGTCTTTCAAAGGAAGGCAAAAAAGAGAAAATTCTTGAAATATATGGCAGGATACTTTCCCTATCACCTTCAAATATTCCGTTAAGAAGTAAAGTAGCCGAAATATATGTTCGCGACGGATTATTAAACGAGGCTTCCAAACAATATCTGCAGATCGCTGCGTTATTGCTTGATAAAGGCGAAGTTGATAAATCAATTATCTATTATCAAAAAGTGCTTGATATAGAGCCTGTTAATAAGCAGGCAATTCTTGGATTATCTGAATTGTATGAAAGGACCGGCAATTTAAATAAAGCTGTTGAATATATAAAAGAAGCTGTAAGCCTATTCCCAGATGATACAGATATTTTAATTAGAGCTACTGAAATATGCATTGTTAATAATATGTATGATGATGCGGTAGAATATCTTCAAAAAACCCTCGAGAAAGAGCCATCAAATATAAAAGCCAGAAGGCTTCTCGGTGATGTTTATAATAAAAGGGGTGAAAAAGAAAAAGCATGGAATGAATATTTGCCTGTTCTTGATGAAATGATTCTTGAGGAAAAATATGAGGATGCAATAAATCTTCTGGAATCGTTTAAAGATATAGATCCACTTGAAACAGGAAAGCGCCTTGTCTCTCTCTACAGACAAATAGGGGAACAGGAACATGTAGCTCGCGAGCTCATTTCACTTGCCGATGTTTTTATTTTAAGGGACATGAAAAATGAAGCCATGAATTGTCTGAAGGAAGTTTTAAACATTACACCTGAAGACGAAATTATAAAATTAAGACTTATAGAACTCGAAAAAGAAATATTAAAATCAACATTGCCTCCCGAAGTTGAAAAAACTGTTGATGAGGCAATTCTTGAGGCAGATATTTATTTAAAGTATGGACTGAAAGAAAACGCAAGAGAACTTCTTGAATCCCTCAGGGATAAAGAACCCGAGAATGTTCTTCTTCACCAGAGGCTAAAAACTCTTTATTTTGAAAATAACGAAAAAGAAAAGGCAGTCGATGAATGCTTAAAACTTTACGATATTTACAGACAAAACGGGGAACTGGATAAAAGCAATCAGATGTTAAGGGAAGCATTTGAAATCGACCCGGATAATCCGAAACTCGCTCATATTTCTCCTGAAGAGATTTCAGAAAAAGTTCCTGAAACATCGGTTCCCGAAGGTCCTACTATTGATGATTACAGCGAAGAACTCTCTGAAGCTTCTTTTTACGCGAGGCAGGGTCTTTTCGACGAAGCAAGAGCGATTCTTGAAAGACTTCAAAGCCTATTTCCCGATAATGAAGAAATTAACCAGCGTCTGGCTTCTCTCGAACAGATTCCAATAACAGAAGAACCAGAGCAAATCGTTGAAAGTACAATTGAACCCAGCCCTGTTGAAGAAGTACCTGAATTACTCGATATTAACGAACCGGAATTGGATAGCGATGTCCTTGATATACTAAATGAATTCAAAAAGGGGCTGGAAAAAGAACTCGAACCTGAAGACTATGAAACTCATTACAATCTTGGTATTGCTTACAAAGAGATGGGGCTTATAGATGACGCTATTCGTGAGTTTCAGGCTTCAAAGAATGACCCAAAAAGATTTATACACTCTTCGAATATGCTTGGTGTATGCTATTTGGAAAAAGGGCTTTATTCTCTCGCGATAGACGTATTAAAAAATGCGGTGGAAAAAATGGAAGACAGGGGAGAATCTTATTGGGCAATGAAATATGATCTTGCAATGGCATATGAAAAGAATGGAAATCTCAAGGAAGCTCTGGATTTATATACAGAGGTTTTTGGCTGGAATTCAAAATTCAGAGCAGTTTCCTCAAAGATTGATCAAGTCCGTGCATTAATGACAGCCGATAAAACTGAAAAGAAAGTTCGTGATAGAAAGGATAGAGTTTCTTACTTATAATTATGGATTACCTTGAATATTTTGGCCTGAAAGAGCATCCATTTTCTAATGTCGTTGATAACAGGTTTTATTTTAATAGTCCCCAGCATTCTGATGCTTTAATTAAACTTAAATATGCTGTGGATACAAGAAAAGGTTTGGCAGTTGTAATAGGGCATATCGGCACAGGAAAAACAACACTCGCGAGAAGATTTCTTGAGGAACTTGATGAAAATGAATATGAGGCTGCTTTACTGGTTGTTGTTCATTCCAGTGTGAGCTCTGAGTGGCTTTTTAAAAAATTTGCTCTCCAGCTCGGAATTAAGGAACCGAAAGATGATAAAGTCGAACTTCTAACACAAATATACCGGAGACTCTATGAGATAAATGAAGAAGGCAAAAAAGCTGTTGTAATGGTTGATGAAGTTCAGATGCTAAATTCAAAGGAGATAATGGAAGAATTCAGAGGTATCCTGAACATGGAATCTCCTGACGGCAAAATGATAAATTTTCTTTTTTTTGGTCTTCCTGATCTCGAAAAAATTCTTGCCCTTGATGAACCTTTAAAACAGAGAGTTGCAATGAAGATTACACTCAAGCAATTTAACGAGTCCGATACAGGTGAATATATAAAACATCGCATGAGAGTCGCAGGCTGCACTAAAGAGATATTTACACAGGAAGCTATAAAATCAATCTTTCTTTACACAAAAGGAACTCCGAGATTGATTAATGCTGTATGTGATAACGCTCTTCTTGAAGGATTCCTCGCAAAATTACCGAGAGTTGATTCTACAACTATAAAAACAGTGGCAGTTGATCTTGGGCTAACTTCTCCTGATAGCTGACATATCTTTCAATCTCAAAACGACCGTATATTTTGCAAATTCAATTCTTAACTTCGAAGGATACCAGAAGACACCGAAATTTTCCGGGTTTTCATAAGTAATATCCAATTCCCTACCATCATCCAGAAAGATAACTTGTTTTATCGGGAGCATAGTCTTTTTATTTATCCAAACCTGACGCTGATTGTTTAAAAGGATATAATCGTTTTGATTTTCGCTCACTTCATAATTTTTTATATCCCACCAATAAAGACAATCTCTAAGACCATATGTGAGAATAGCTGACTTATTTTTATCAATCTGGGGGTCGCTTTTTATTACACCATCTTTTGAAGAAAGTTCAAAAACTAAAAATCCGAAAGAATAAATTCTCATGCTCATATTACCCGAATCCGCTATGCTTACAATGCCATCCCCTTTGATTTCTGTGTCTTCTTTCTCAAAAGTAGCAGAAAAAGTTGTTTCAATTGAAGAAATGCTCTTGTAAGAAGAGAGAGCATTTTCCAGACTTTTACCCTCGTAAACAGGTATTTCAACCCGTTTTGGTGCACATGCAAAAAGCATAATCAGGATACTAAGAAAAAATAATCTCGAGGCATTCCTGTACATTTTTAACTCCTGAAATTTGTAATCCAAAGTTTCCTTTAATCTTCTGGTGGTTTCCATATGGAATCACCGCTGTTTTAAAACCTATTTTTGATGCTTCTTTAAGGCGATTTTCTGCCTGAGACACAGCTCGTATCTCTCCAGAAAGGCCAACTTCACCAAATACGAAGAGTTCCGGGTTTACCGGCATATTTTTAAATGATGAAGTGATGGCAGTAATTATACCGAGATCAACAGAGGGTTCTAATATCTTTAATCCACCAACTACATTTACAAAAACATCCATGCCTCCGAGATGCATTCCTATTTTTTTTTCAAGAACTGCAATAAGAAGATTTACTCTGTTAAAATCAACACCCATGGTGGTTCTGCGGGGCATACCAAAGGTTGTTTGTGTAACGAGTGATTGAATTTCAACCATCAATGTTCTTGTGCCTTCTATTGTTGCAACAACTGTTGACCCTGATGAATTAATAGGCCGTTCGAGCAAAAAAAGTTCTGAGGGGTTTTCTACCTCAAGCAGACCTGAATCTGACATTTCGAAAATACCAATCTCATTTGCCGAACCAAAGCGGTTTTTCACTGAACGAAGCAAACGATATGAATGTCCGCTATCACCTTCAAAATACAATACAGTGTCAACAATGTGTTCAAGCACGCGGGGGCCTGCAATCGCACCCTCTTTTGTTACATGTCCTACGATAAAGACAGGAAGATCGGATTTTTTCGCAAATAACATAAGTTTTGCAGCGCATTCGCGAACCTGACTGACTGAACCCGGAGCTGACATGATTTCTTCTGTGTATATTGTCTGTATAGAATCAATAACCATTACTTTCGGTTTAAGATTAACTGCAGAATGTAAAATAGTTTCAAGGGATGTCTCTGCATGAAGTATTATATTATCAGAATTAATTGATAGCCTGTCAGCTCTTATTTTTATCTGCTCGGGTGATTCTTCGCCCGATACATATAAAACCCTGCCATGCTTTTTTGAAATTCCCGAAAGAGCCTGTATAAGCAGGGTTGATTTACCGATTCCCGGGTCTCCTCCTATTAAAATTACAGAGCCAGAGACAATACCTCCTCCTAAAACTCTGTCAAGTTCATTAACACCTGTTGTGGTTCTCTGGCCGGATTCATGTTTTACTGAACTTAAAGGTTTAGGTTCAGATTTTCCGATATGTGACACAACAGAAGAATAGCGTGATGAAATCTCTTTTTTTTCTTCAGCAAAACTATTCCATTCACCGCAGTCAGGGCACTTTCCGAGCCACTTTGGACTCATATAACCACATGCCTGGCACTGGAAAAAAGTTTTTGCTTTTGACATTTAAGTATTTAAAAATTATTCCTCAACCATATAATCTTTTAATTTCTCCTGCAAAGAATCAGGCCAGTCATCTTCAAACAAAAACGCATTCATTTCTTCTTTAGTAAATGTTTTTACAATATCTGCAGGCAGGCTCCTCAATGCCTGAAGTCTTTCATCTGCGGGTTTTCTAACATCGGATTTGGATTCTTTATTTTCCATTGATTTCTCCTTGTCTTAATTTCATTTCTATATTATAAATATTCTTATTAAGAAAATTCTTTTTCATAGACAATTTCATTTTTGATTTTTGAGAGCACTTCTTCAAAAACAGGAAGAACAAGCTTCCTGAATCTGCCGGCGACAAGAAGATACATAATATCATCGCCTATAGTAAGATTGCCTTCATTTATCCATGCTTTTATTGCAACAATTCCATCTTTTCGAGAATATTCCTCGATAAGTTTTTGCAGCTTATTTCGGTCATAAGTTAAATGCATTCCTTTAACCTGTTTGCCTTCTTTAGATGTAGCCCTTACCATTCCGTTGTGAATAAGAATCATGCCTAATTCATTGAAATCTGCACTCTTTTTAACTTCAGATATCCATTGTTCAACCATAATACCTCCTCACCTTATTAATCTTATTTTCAAAACTTAACCATAGAGAATACAGAGAAACATATTGATATTTATACTATTTTATCAGAAAATAATATTAAATGGTTTTTGCGCATTTATTCATTATTTTGGCTGACTCAGATAATAAGGAAGACTTTAAAAATTAAACATATGCCAATATTAGACAAACATGCGGGTATTTATACTGATCATTACGAGCTTACAATGGCTCAGGGTTATTTATTGAATAACAAAAAAGACATTACTGCATGTTTTGATTATTTTTTCAGGAAAAATCCATTCAAAGGCGGATATGTAGTTTTCGCAGGGTTATATGATCTTCTTGAAATTCTTGAGAATATGCAATTTGATAATGAAGACCTCGATTATTTGAAATCAATTGGCTTTGCTTCGGAGTTTATCGATTATCTGAGAGAGTTCCGATTCACGGCTGACATATATTCCCCGCAAGAAGGAGAAATAGTATTCCCCTATGAACCCATTGTCAGGGTCGAAGGAAATATTATAGAGACCCAGATTATCGAGACATTGCTGCTGAATATACTTAATTTTGAGTCACTTATTGCCACTAAATCTTCTCGTATTAGATATGCCGCCGGGGAAAAGCTTATAATTGATTTTGGCCTTAGACGAGCGCAGGGACTTGGTGGAATTCATGCAAGCAGAGCAGCTGTAATAGGAGGTGCAGACAGCACTTCAAATGTTTACAGCGCATTTATGTTTGGTTTAACATCAGCAGGGACCCAGGCTCATTCATGGGTTCAATCCTATGATGACGAGATTACTGCTTTCAGAGATTTTGCAAGAGCATTTCCACGTAAATGTGTTTTTCTTGTTGATACTTATGATACTCTTGAATCAGGCATACCAAATGCTATCAAAGTTGCTAAAGAAATGGAGGCTTCGGGTCAGAAATTATTTGGAGTTCGTCTTGATAGCGGGGATCTCGCGTATTTAAGCAAAAAAGCCAGAAAGATGCTTGATGATGCAGGATTGAATTATGTCAGGATAATGACCTCTAACCAGCTCGATGAATATGTCATCAGAAGCCTTCTCGAACAAGGTGCGCCTATTGATGCATTTGGTGTCGGAACAAAGCTTGCTACAGGTCAGGAAGATGCTGCTCTTGACGGTGTATATAAGCTTTGCATGAGCGATAAGAAACCAAGGTTAAAAATATCAGAGAATCCCGAAAAGATAATTCTTCCAGGCATAAAGAATTTATGGAGATATATTGATAATGATGGAAATTTCTATGCCGATTGTATTTCACTTGCCGATGAAGAAGATATAGATATGATTTATCATCCGTTTTATCCTGATAAAAATTGTTCGGTAAAATTATACAGTAAGGAAATTATCCATCGTAAAGTAATGGAAAAAGGAAAGATAATAATCGACAGGAAAAAACCTACAGAGATAGCTGAATATGTCCGCTCAAGATTGAAGCAGTTGCCAGACGAGCATAAACGATTTGAGAATCCACATATATATAAAGTGGGGATAAGTAAAAAATTGATGGATTTACGTTCTGAAATTATTGAAAATATACGTGCTAAATATAGGTAATGTCAAAAGTTTCATAAAAAAAGAGGATATAAACCCACAGATGACATAGAGTTTTACTCTGTCCCACCTGTGGTTAAGTTTTGACAATGTATAAATATAAGAAAGGAGGCAATTAATTATGAAAGCCCTGTTAATAGTAGATGTGCAGAATGATTTCTGCCCGGGTGGGGCTTTGCCTGCTCCTCACGGAGACAGGGTTGTTCCTGTTATAAATACTTTAATGGATAAGTTTCCTTTAATTGTTGCTTCAAAAGACTGGCATCCTGAAAAAACTGTACATTTTGAAAAATGGCCGAGGCATTGTGTTCAAGGCACAAAAGGGGCTGAACTGCATCCTGACCTTAAAAAAGAAAAAATCAGCCAGATTGTTCTTAAGGGAACATTAGATCAGGAAGAAGGTTATTCTGTATTTGAAGGTATTGATATTGATCTTGAAAAATTCCTGAAAGACAATGGAGTGAATGAACTTTATATAACCGGCCTTGTAACAGAATATTGTGTTAAAGAAACAGCAATAGACGCGGCAAAAAGGGGATTCACTACATTCGTAATAAAAGAAGCGGTAGAAGGTGTTGAATTGAATGCAGGAGATGTGGAAAAGGCTTTTAAAGAAATGGAAAAAGCAGGTGTAAGGGTTATATCTTCATCAGATATAAACGGATGACTTTATAATTTTAACAAACTCATACCTTTCCCTATGTTGAAGGATTGTTTAATGGCTTCTTTTATAAATTCTTTTGCCTTTTTAACTGCTTTAAGCGGGGCATAGTCGAGGGCAAGAAGTGCGGTAAGAGCTGCAGAAAAGGCGCATCCTGTTCCATGATATTCACCTTTTAATTTTTCCGATTCTATTTTATGGAATTCACCATCATAATAAAGGTCGAGCGCAATATCATTCAAATGACCGCCTGTTATCACTACGATTTCCGGACCCATATTTTTTAGAGCTTTTGCAGCCTGTTCCATATTCGACGTGTCTTCTATTATCATTCCTGTTAAGATTGATGCCTCGTAAATATTCGGTGTAATAATTTTTGACAGAGGAAATAATTTATCTTTTATTTCATCCAAGGTGCCTTCTTCCATAAGGCTTTTGCCAGATGATGACACTGAAACCGGATCAATAACCAGATTCTTCAAGGAATATTCTTTAATTGATCTTAAAATTATATTAACCATCCATTTATTGTAAATCATTCCTGTTTTGAGAGCGTCTGGCTTAATATCGGATAAAATTACATTTAACTGTTTTTGAAAGGATTCCTGTTCAGCAGGGAAAACAGAATCAACACCCTTAGTGTTCTGGGCTGTGATGGATGTAACAACTGAAAGTCCATGCACATTGAAATATCTGAAAACCTTAAGGTCAGCCTGAAGTCCTGCACCACCAGTTGGGTCAGACCCGGCAATGGTAAGCGCTGTTTTAATCATGGCTTCTCGAAGCTCTTCTTTCTTAATGCCCTTTCCACAGTTTTTATCGCGCAAAACTCTCCACACATGCTGCATACATCCTGTTCTGAAGGAGGAGTTTCAGCTCGCAATTTTTTAATTTTTTCGGGATTAAAACTTAATGCAATCTGTCCATTCCAGTCAAGATTTTTCCTGCACCTTGCCATTTTTCTGTCAAGTTCAATCGCTCCTGGAATTCCTTTTGCTATATCCGCAGCATGAGCGGCAATTTTAGATGCTATAACCCCTTCTTTAACATCTTCTATATCAGGCAAACGTATATGTTCTGCCGGTGTTACATAACATAGGAAATCAGCCCCAGCTGCTCCTGCAATTGCACCTCCAATGGCAGCAGCAATATGGTCATACCCCATGGCAATATCTGTAACCAATGGCCCGAGAACATAAAATGGAGCACCTTTACAGATTTCTTTTTGAAGTTTTATATTAAGCTCGACTTGATTCAAAGGCACATGCCCCGGACCTTCAATAATCGCTTGCACCCCTGCTTCTAATGCCCTGTCTCTTAATTCTCCAATAGTAAGCAATTCCTCTATCTGGCTCCTGTCTGTTGCATCTTCAAGGCAGCCCGGACGCAATCCATCGCCGAGACTTAAAGTTACATCATATTTTTTAACTATCTCAAGAAGCCTGTCAAAGTATTCATAAAGTGGATTTTCTTTTTCATTGTATATCATCCATTCAAGAAGAAATGACCCGCCACGACTTACAATATCGAGTACCCTGCCTTCTTCTTTTAATCTTTCGATTGCTTTTAATGTTACCCCGCAATGTACTGTTATAAAATCAACACCTTCCTCACAGTGCTCTTTTATAACCTGAAATAAAGTGTCGGTTGTCATTTTCGCAATAGTGCCATGAGATTCAACAGCGCGCACAACAGCCTCGTAAATTGGCACTGTGCCCACTGCAACAGGTGATTTGTCCAGTAGAATCTTTCTCATATCTTTTATGCGTCCACCTGTTGAAAGATCCATTACTGCATCAGCTCCATATCGAACAAGAACATCGAGTTTCTCGATTTCTTCTTCAAAGGATATTTTATCCCTGGATGTTCCTATGTTGGCATTTATCTTTGTCCTCATGCCTCTACCTATGCCGAGTGGTTTTATATCATGAATTTCATTTCTTGTGATAACCGAAACCCCCGAAGAAATATCAGTGGCGAGTTGTTCTGGGGAGATATTCTCAGTTAATGCAACCTGTTTAATTTCATCCGTAATAATGCCTTGTTTTACAAGTTCGATTCTTGTCATTTTAATAACCTCAAAATTTCTTCTGATATTTGTCTCTTGTCTTCAGCAGCAAGTATCGCAGATATTAAAGCAATGCCATCTGCACCTGCACTTCTTACTTTTTGCACGTTTTCAGGCTTTATCCCGCCAATTGCAAATAAAGGTATAGATACGCTTTTTTTTGCATTTTTTATAGCTTCAATCCCGATAGGTTCTCCATATTGCATCTTTGATGGTGTTTTAAAAACAGGACCAAGTGTTATAAAATCAACGCCTTCTTCCTGCGCTTTCAATGCCTCTTCAATGTTGTGTGTTGATTGTCCTATAATAAACTTATCTCCAGAAATTTTTCTTACAGCGTACGCCGGCATACTATTCTGAGTTAAATGAACTCCATCAGCATTAACAGCCATAGCAACGTCAACCCTGTCATTTATGAAAAGTTTTGCATTAAATTCATCAGTTAGCTCGCGCATCCAGTAAGCCATATCAAGAATTTCTCTTATAGGCAAATCCTTTTCACGCAATTGTACGGCCTTAATTCCGGCTTCGAGCGCTGTTTCTATAGCGACATACATTGAGCAGCCGGCCTTAAAGAGTTTTCTGTCAGTTATAAGATAAAGATTAAAATCAATTTTTTCAGACACCAAAAATACCGCCTTACAAAAGCATGCCCTCAAGCGGGCTGCTTGCTGTTGCATACAATTTCTTGGGAATTCTTCCAGCCTTAAAAGCAAGTCTTCCGGCAATAACAGCATGTTTCATGGCTTCTGCCATAGAAATAGGGTCTTTTGCTCCTGCGATGCCAGTATTTATAAGCACAGCGTCACAGCCGAGTTCCATTGCAATTGTTGCATCTGATGCGGTTCCGACCCCTGCATCTACAATTACAGGAACTTTGACAGTTTCGAGAATGATTTTAATATTGTATGGATTTCTCAACCCAAGCCCTGAACCTATCGGAGCACCCAGAGGCATAACAGCAGCAGCTCCTGCATCTTCAAGCCTTTTTGCCATTATCGGGTCGTCATTTGTATATGGCAGAACAATAAAACCTTCCTTTACAAGAACCTCTGTTGCTTTTAATAATCCCCATGTATCAGGAAACAGAGTTTTTTCATCGCCTATAACTTCAAGCTTTATTAAATCAGATATGCCTGATTCTCTTGCAAGCCTGGCATATCTCAATGCATCTTCTACAGTATAACAACCAGCAGTATTCGGTAGTATTTTGTATTTTTCAGGATCTATATAATCAAGCAGATTTTCTGATTTCCTGTCAGTAATATTTACTCTTCTTACTGCAACAGTAACAACATCTGTTCCTGAAGCTTCAACAGCTTTTCTTGTTTCTTCAAAGTCTTTATATTTGCCGGTGCCTACCCAGAGCCTTGATTTAAACTCAATGCCTTTAATAATTAACCTGTCATTCATATTTTCTATCTCCTTTTCAGAATTTATACCTTGTGGATTTTATCCACCTCCGACAAAATTTACTATCTCAATTCTATCGCCATCTTTAAGTTTATAATTAGAATAATCAGATTTTTTGATTATATTTAAATTTACTTCCACCGCCACTTTTACAGAAGAAATACCGAGTTCATCTAAAAGACCCTGTATGGTGTCTGCTTTCATTGTTTCATAAGTTTCGCCATTTACTATTAGTCTCATAAAAACAAAAACCGTATCCCTTCACCAGTTTATTATTTGCTCGGCGAAGGAAAATACGGTTGATCATCCCATTCCCTACGCCGGCATTATCCGTATCAGGTTCAAGGGGTCACTCCGTAACATTCAGGAGAATCTCAGGCTTTTCCGCCACCCCCTGGGTTAATTTCAGTATAGATAAGTTATAAATATATTGTCAACAAAGTGTAATTGTTCACGATATATGAAACAGACTTAGGGTTGTTTTTTTATCTCAAAACCCTTCCATCGGCTAAACGGTTACAGTTTCAATGCCCGCATCGTTTAGCAGCTATATTGTTTGTCTATATCAAGTTACCGTTTAACGTTACAGATACGGTCTTTGTTACTACTTAATACTTTTCGTTTGAGTGTTTATGAGCGAAGCTCTTACCTCAGCCTTCAGCCTTGTTGTTTACGCTTTACGCCGTTCGTTTTTAACTGACCGCAACAAACGCTATGAACGCAATAAACAGTTTGATAAATTCCAGTCGCCAGAGCGACTAACTTCCAGTGCCGTTTTTCGGCACTCAATTCCAGACACGCAAAAGCGGGTCTCACTTCCAATGCGAAGCATTAAATTTAATAAACGCAACAAACGCTATAACTCAATAAACGCTATAACGCAATAAACGCTATAAACGCAATAAACAGTTTGATAAATTCCAGTCGCTAGAGCGACTAACTTCCAGTGCCGTTTTTCGGCACTCAATTCCAGACCCGCAAAGCGGGTCTCACTTCCAATGCGAAGCATTAAATTTGATAAACTCAATAAACGCTATAACGCAATAAACGCTATAACGCTATTAACGCTATTAACGCTATAAACGCAATAAACGCTATAACGCAATGAACGCTTTCGCTCTTTTTTAAGGGGTTATGGGGTTGTTTGCCATAAATATTTCATAGCCTGGCAGTATTAGTATATTAATTCCATCCTCTTTAATCGTATCTTTGTAGTCATAAGTGATTATATAACCCTGCTTTAAATTGAAATATTTACAGGCCTCTTTTAATCCTGCTATTTCTCTTTTTAAGGTCAGTGAATCCCTTACATCAAAACATACCTGAATAGCAATTTTATTATCTACAAGGAAGTCGCATTCTTTTTTCTCTTTAAAACAGATAATATTTTTTGTCCATGAAAAAATTTCTTTAAAAATCAAGTTTTCAAGAAGCACACCGTAGTCTTTTTTTTCAAAAAGTTTAATACTGTTTAAAAGACCTGTATCTATTAAATATATCTTCTTCTCTCCAAATTCTGTCTTTATCACGGATTTGTAATGCTTTTTTAAGAGCTTTACCATATAGGAAGCTTCAGCAAAATCAAGATATTTATAAAGCGTGTCTTTGCCTGCTTTTATGCCCTGTGATTTAAGCTCATTATAAACTTTATGAACTGAAAAAAACTTGCCCACATTCTCAGCAAGTCTTTTTAAAAAATATTTTAAAAGTATTGTATCCTTAATTTGATACCTTTCTGCCATATCCTTATATAGCATAACCTCAAAATATTCCTGTAAAGTTCTTATTTTTAAAACCTCTTCAAGAAACGCTACCTCAGGAAATCCACCATAAATCATATATTCATTAAAAAGCTGAATAAGTTTTGCCCTTTTTTCGGAACTGTAAAGATCCCTGTCTTCATCAAAATCAAAAGCCTTAAATCTTATAAACTCCCTAAAATTCAAAGGAAAAACTTCATATTTTATTGTTCTACCACGCATCGAACTCGCTATTTCCTCACCAAATAATTTTGAATTTGAACCAGTAATAAATATATTTTTTGTGACTGTGTCGTAAACTCTTCTAATAAATCTTTCCCATCCATCTATGTTTTGAACTTCATCAAAGAAAAAATAACATTCATTTAAATGAATATCTGGATAAAGTTCTCTATAGGATTGGAGGATTAAATCAAGCGTTTTTAGTGTTAAATCCAGTCTTTCATCCTCTAAGTTAATATAAAGAATTTTTTCAATAGGTGTCCCTTTTTTAATAAGCTCAAGTATATATTGAAATAAGAGATAAGTTTTTCCAGCTCTTCTGGGTCCTGTAACTGTTACGACCTTATAGGTGTCTGACGGCAGGATGATTTCTCTTTTTAAGGGTTTTGGTATCTTTCCAGAATGAAATTCACGAATTATAGTTTTTAATACTTCTTTCATTAGAATAAGGAAACTTTATCATATATATTTCCTTATGTCAAGGAAATATATATGCACAGGATTTTTGCATTTGGTATTTTCGCACCAAAAAATGAAATTGAAATAATGCAGATGTTGCGAATTTTTTATAACAACCCCCTTGATCCCCCTTTGTTAAGGGGGAATAAGAGGGTTGTATATTTCCCTTTATTGTTGCGCCATGCTCCATGCAGTTTTAATTAAACGCAATAACGCTAAAACGCAATGAACGCAATAAGCGCTATAAACAGTTTGATAAATTCCAGTCGCCAGAGCGACTAACTTCCAGTGCCGTTTTTCGGCACTCAATTCCAGACCCGCAAAGCGGTTCTCACTTCCAATGCGAAGCATTAAATTTGATAAACGCAATAACGCTATAAACGCAACAAACGCTATAAACGCAAAAAACGCTCTTTGCCTTTTTATGAGCAATGTCTCCATTATTTGGGTTAAATTATTTATATTGTTAATGTTAATTACCTTAGATATTTTTAAATTAAGTATTGTAAGATAATATACATCTAAAAATTTCAGGAGGAGCAAATGGGAAAAGTAAAAAGCGCGCTTGAAATTGCTCTTGAAAGAGCAAACAAGATTGGCTCATTATCTACTGAAGAAAAGAAAAAAATACAGGATGAAGAAAAGATTTCGAATATATTAAGTGACTTTTTTAAAGGTAAAATTGATGCAAACGGGCTATGGCAAAATTTTAAGGAAATAGAACCTTCTTTACTTCCGGTTGCACAACAAAAGCTAATAGAAACTATTAGCATAAACAGCCTTCCAGAAGAAATCAGGACAAAAAAGCAGGCTATCCTCGCTATTGAAACTCTGAAAAAACAACCTGATACAGTTGTGATTGAATCAAGTCTTCAGGCTCTTGAAATGTTGAAAAAAGAATATGAAGAAATGAAAGACAAAATAGAAGATGACCTGAAAAGACATATCGAAGCAAATCCACATTTAAGGATGAAGCAAATGAGAACATCTGATGGAAGAATAATACAAATTGCCCTATCAGTCGAAGACGCTGTAAAAGCAAAACTCGAAGAGTTTCTTCCACAACATGAAGAGCAGTATTTAAATGAATTTGCAAATATTCTCGAAGAACTAAAGATGCAGGTGAAATAAGTTTCCTTTTTTCAGCTCCATGCTCTATGCTCTTAGCCTGTTCGGGTTACCCGCATCTTGTAAAGCCGCAGTTGTGGCATACAGCGCATCCACCTTCGTGTTCAACAGCTCCTCCGCATTCAGGACATGCGCCCATTATCATTTTTATCTTATTGCTATTGCCGTTACTTTTATTGCCTTTTGTATAATATTTCTCAAGGGCTTTTGCAATGGCATCAGAACATGAAAGAATTTTTCCGCCATCATGCCAGGCAGGAGAATGGCAGGATATTCCTTTTAATTGTTTTATGACCTCTTCAGGTTCAATATTTGACCTGAAAGCAAGGGATACAAGCCTTCCGATTGCTTCTGACTGACTTGCAGCACACCCTCCTGCTTTTCCCATTGATGTAAAGAGTTCGAATAAATGTCCGTCCTCATCTTCATTTATTGTCACATAAAGATTGCCGCAGCCTGTTTTCATGAATCTTGTTGACCCTTTTATTACTTCGGGCCTTTTCTTGGGAACTATTTTTTGTACAGATTCTTCAGAAGATCTGGATTCCTGTTTTTTCTTTGTTGATAGCACCTGTTGTTCTCTTGAGCCATCACGATAAACTGTTACGCCTTTACATCCGAGTTTGTATGCGAGCAAATAGACTTCTTCAACATCTTTTGGTGAAGCATCGTGAGGAAAATTTACTGTTTTTGAAACAGCATTATCAACAAACTTCTGAAAAGCAGCCTGCATTCTAATGTGCTCTTCTGGAGTTATATCATGAGCTGTTACAAATACTGCTCTCACATCAGCAGGTATTTCCTTGAAATCTTTTACAGAACCTTTTTCTGCGATTCTCTCCATAAGTTCTCTTGACCAGAAACCGTGCTCTTTTGCAACTTTTTCAAAGTATGGATTTATTTCGATTAGTTTTGTTCCTTCCATTACTGTTCTTATATATGAGACTGCAAATAGAGGCTCAATGCCTGAGGAACAACCTGCTATTATGGATAACGTGCCTGTTGGAGCTATTGTTGTTACAGTCGCGTTTCTTAGTTTTATTTTGCCTTCAAATATGCTTCCTTCATAGTTTGGAAATACCCCACGCTCTTCTGCCAGTGCAGATGAGGCATTTTTACCTTCTTTCTGTATAAACTCCATTACTTCTTCAGCCAGAGTAATAGCTTTTTCTGAGTTGTAGGGTATTTTTAATTGAATTAGCATATCAGCCCATCCCATAATGCCAAGCCCGATTTTCCTGTTTGCCTTTGTAGTTTCCTCAATTTTTTTAAGCGGATATTTATTTATTTCTATTACATTGTCAAGAAATCTGACAGCTTTCCATGTTATGTCTTTTAGTTTTTTCCAGTCAACTTCGTAATTTCCCGGAGATGATTCTTTCAGCATTTTTGCAAGATTGATCGAACCAAGATTGCAGGATTCATATGGCAGCAGAGGTTGCTCGCCGCATGGATTTGTTGATTCTATCTTTCCGATATGCGGGGTTGGATTTGCCTCATTTACCCTGTCAATGAATACAATGCCGGGTTCGCCATTTTTCCATGCATGCTGGACTATTAAATTAAATACATCCCTTGCCTTAAGGGTATTTGTGACTTTTTTTGTTCTCGGATTAATTAAATCATATGATTTGTCTTCTTCAACAGCCCTCATGAACTCATCTGTAATCGCTACTGATATGTTGAAATTATTGAATTTTGAATTATCATCCTTGCATGTGATAAAACTGAGAATATCAGGATGGTCAATTCTCAATATTCCCATATTGGCACCTCTTCTTGTGCCTCCCTGTTTTACAGCTTCTGTTGCTGTATCAAATACTGTCATGAAAGATACAGGACCGGATGATATGCCTTTTGTTGAACCAACTATATCACCATTGGGTCTTAGTCTTGAGAAACTGAACCCGGTGCCTCCACCTGATTTATGAATTATCGCTGTATGTTTAACAGCATCAAATATAGATTCCATTGAATCATCAACAGGCAGGACAAAACAAGCACTGAGCTGTCCGAGTCTTCTTCCAGCATTCATAAGGGTAGGGCTATTTGGAAGAAATTCAAGTGAAGTCAGCATTTGATAAAAGTCTCTTTCTATTTTTGCGACTTCCTCAAAAGATTTTCCATATTGTGAATCAGCAATAGCGACACTTCTTGCCACTCTTCTGAAGAGGTCTTCAGGAGTCTCTACTATTTTCCCCTCTTCATTTTTTTTAAGGTATCTTTTTTCAAGAACTTTAATTGCATTTTTAGTGAGATAGAATTCTTTTACTTCTTGCATTGCTCCCCCTTTTTAATTATTTATTAATAGAATCTGGTTGTTCTTTTGATTTATTTAAATAAATTGAATGAATGTGCATTCGCATTTTTTCGACTGCATCTTTACCTTCAACTGGACAATTATTTGTACATAAATAAGGACAATTAAGACATTCGAGCCAATCTTTAAACCCTTTGCAATATTCCATTTTATGCCTCCCGCCCTCTCAATAAGTTGTATTTAATATTTTTAACAAGAAATTAAACCACAATATATTGTATATGTCAAGAAAAAAAATTAATACTTGTAACCCCTTAAAGATAAAGAATTTTTTTCATATAATTTTTGGATTAAAATTTACTTATTGCATTATTTTTTTCCTTTGATATAATTGGGGTAATTAAAATGGATTTTACATTAACCCGGAAAATTCATTTGAAAAGATAATTTGTTTTGTAAAAACAGGACATTAAGATAAAATGCAACAACATTTAAGTAAAGAAGAAAATAATCTTTATCAAATTATCTGGAATTCAATTAGCATGCCGGTTGCTTTTCTTGATTTACAGGGAACTATTCAAAAGTGTAATAATGCAATGTTAAAGCTTTTGAATAAGCCTTTTGATGAAATTGTTGGCAGAAAATGTTATGAGTTGATTCATCAAATATCAGAGCCTCACAAAGAATGTCCTTTGATTAAAATGAAAGAAACATTTAAGAATTTATCCTGAGAGGATACTTGAACTTACAGAAAGGGCGGCAAATTTAACGCAGAGTCTTCTTGCATTCAGCAGGAAAAAGATACTTGACATAAAGCCAACAGATTTAAATGAATTACTCAGGAGCATAGATCATATATAGGCAGGATATTTGACCCGTTTTTCACGACAAAGGAAGTGGGCAAAGGCACAGGGCTTGGGTTGGCAATGGCATATGGGATAATAAAACAGCATAACGGATATATAAATGTATATAG
>JACAFE010000048.1 GCA_013388435.1 Nitrospirota bacterium
ATTGACTCAAGAAGAACTCAAAAGATTACTGGATGAATTGAGATCATTGCCCGATGAAACCGAGTGGGTTGAGTTTAAAGAGGCAAGGAATAACTTTGACTTTAATAAACTCGGTCAATATTTTTCTGCTTTGAGCAATGAGGCGAATCTAAAAGGGAAAGATTATGGCTGGTTAGTCTTTGGGATAAATAATAGCAGGAAGATTGTAAATACGCGGTTTCGTTCAATGAAGTCCAATCTAGACAGCTTGAAATTAGAGATTGCTAATAAGACCACAAATCGGATTACCTTTGTTGAAATTTATGAGCTTCATATGCCAGAAGGTCGTGTGATTATGTTTCAAATACCTGCGGCACCTAAAGGTATCCCAGTAGCTTGGGAAGGTCATTATTATGGCAGAGACGGCGAGTCTCTTGTAGCATTAAATCTTCAAGAAATTGAGCAGATACGAAATCAAATGAAACAATATGATTGGTCAGCACAAATCTGCGAAGGTTCTACAATAGAGGACCTTGACCCGACAGCCATAATGAAGGCCCGACAGAATTATAAAGAGAAATTCCCAGATAACGCTCGCGATGTTGACAACTGGGATGACCTCACTTTTTTAAATAAAGCGAAAATTACCATACAGGGCAAAATTACCAGAACTGCAATTATATTATTAGGCAAAGAAGAATCAGAACATTTTATCAGTCCGTCTGTTGCGAAAATCACATGGGTGTTAAAAGATGAAAATAATATTGAAAAAGACTATGAACATTTTGGCCCCCCTTTTATTCTGAATGTCGAGGCTGTTTATGCAAAGATTAGAAATCTTAAATACCGATACCTTTTGAATACTTCACTTTTCCCTACTGAAATTACAAAATATGAACCTTGGGTTATTAGAGAGGCATTGAATAACTGTATTGCCCATCAAGACTATGAATTGAGAGGGAGAATAACTGTTGTGGAAAATCCAGATGATTTGATTTTTACTAATGTGGGGAGTTTTTTGCCTGAATCGGTTGAAAAAGTAATTGAATTAGACTCGCCGCCTGAGCAATATCGTAATTTCTTTCTCGCAAATGCAATGCTCAATCTAAACATGATTGATACTCAGGGTGGCGGTATTAAAAAGATGTTCCTCTTGCAAAAGAAAAGGTGTTTCCCTATGCCCGAGTATGATTTAAGTAAGCCTGACAGGGTAAAGGTTAAAATTATCGGAAAGGTGATTAACGAAGAATATACAAAACTTCTTATCAATAAAACAGATTTAAGCTTACAAACAGTAATCTGTCTTGATAAGGTCCAAAAAAAGATAAAACTGTCACGAGATGAATATAAATTGCTGAAGTCGGAGGGGCTTGTAGAGGGGAGATATCCAAATCTTTTTGTTACAGCTCGAATTGCAAATGTTGTTGACGATAGGTCAACTTACATAAAGCACCGTGCTTTTGACAAGAAATATTATAAGAAATTGATAATAGAATTTATAGAAAAATTCGAGTCAGCATCTCGTCAGGATATTAACAGATTGCTTATAGATAAGCTACCAGATATTTTAGATGCACGGCAGAAAATAAATAAAATTAATAATCTGCTTTATGAGATGTCCAAGAAAGACAATACCATTAAAAACATCGGTTCAGACAAGAAACCATGTTGGATTTTAAGTAGTAAAATTAGTAGTAATTAGTAGTAAAATTAGTAGTAAGTTAAGGAAAGTTTTAATTGTTACTATTGATAAATAAGGATTTTTGGATAAGAAGTAAAGGATGATAAAATTCTGCCAATATCAGCAATTTTAGATATTAAATGCAAGACAGATTAATGACCAAAACCCAAATTTTGGAATCAGGCATTATCAAAGACTACATTGGCAATATTGATATGCTCGATCTCCACAAAACAGCCTTTTTATGTAGCAGAAAAATTCCAGGTGATGTAATTCTTAAATGCCATGACTGGGCAGTTAGAATGCGTGACGAGGGAAGATGTGTTATTTCAGGATTTCATAGTGCGATAGAAAGGGATGTCCTTCAATATCTCTTAAGAGGAAAACAACCTTTGATCATTGTACTTGCAAGAGGCTTGAAACAAAAGATAGAGGCAGAGTTGAAAACACATCTTAATAATGGAAGATTACTCATTATCTCGCCGTTTAATAAAGATATCAAAAGAATTACCGCACAAACAGCCATTGAAAGAAACAGGCTTATGATTGAAATCGCAGACTCTATTGTTGTAGGATTTTGCAAACCTGATGGGAGTATCTCAAAATTGCTTCAAGAGGTAAGCAAGGATGTTATATTTCTCAGGTAAGATAGTAGCGTATTGTATTGTATCACTACATATTGCACACCTCTTTATAACACATAAGGTATCTCTTAGTTCTGTAATATCCTGAGACTTCACGGGAGTTATCTCTTACATTAAACTGAACAAAAAACTCAAATTAAATTGACCAATATAAAATAAAGAAAAGGCAAGGAGGAAGGGGCTATTAGTGTACTGATTTTTACTTTTTGTATATGAGAAATTAAAACATGTTTTAGGTATTTTTATTTGAAAAATAACACTATGAAGAATCTAAAGTGTAAAGTATACCAGGATAAGATAATTGTTCAGGAACTAATGAGGCAACAAAAAGAGATTGTCGTAAAACTAAATATCATAGTGCCTAAAAAGGCTGGAATTTAGGAGTTTGGGCTTTTCCTTAAGAATAAAAGAGTTGGGTTGAAGTTCTATCTTTAGTTTACGTTGTAACTGAAAATGAAAATGCAATTTCCAATGTTTTTTTATCTTCTACATTAAGAATTTTTGATTCTGGAGATATACGCTTTATCAAACCTGACAACACTTTTCCCGGTCCTATTTCAATAAAGGTATTTATTCCATGATTGGTTATAGTTTTTATTGAATCTTCCCATAAAAGTGGACTGTTAAGTTGTCGTATCAAAGAAGGTTTAATTTCATCTGACTGATAAAGGAATTTTGCTTCTGCATTATTTACAATTGGGATAGAAGGGTTTTTTAATTCTATTGCATCAATTAATTCACCAAGTTTTTTTGAAGCCTGCTCCATTAATTTACAATGTGAAGGAGCGCTTACAGAAAGCGCAACAGCACGCTTTGCTCCTGCTTTCTTACACAATTCAATAGCCTCTTCAACAGCAGGCTTTTCACCTGCTATAACTATTTGGCCTGGACAATTATAGTTTGCAGGCGCTACATATCCGCTGCTAACTGAATTGCATATGCTGTCAACTTTTTCTCTATCCAATCCTAATATTGCAGCCATTAATCCTTTTCCTTCTGGCACTGCTTCCTGCATTAAGTGACCTCTTTTTTCAGTCAGTCTGACAGCATCATCAAATGAAATAGCTTTAGCAGCAACTAAAGCAGAATATTCGCCAAGACTATGACCGGCAACAACAGATGGTTTTATCCCCTTTTCTTCAATTACCCTTAAAATGGCTATACTTGTTGTAAGTATGCAAGGTTGGGTTTTAAAAGTTTTATTAAGTTCTTCTGCTGGTCCGTTGAAACATAAATCTGCAATATCATATCCAAGTATATCTGATGCCTGAATAAATGTTTCTCTAACAACTGGGTATTCTTCAAAAATTTCTTTACCCATACCAACATACTGTGACCCCTGTCCCGGAAAAACAAAAGCAATTTTCATTTTAACTTTCTTTCTATATTCCTTTTTCCTCTTTTATCTTTTTAATGAGTAAAGGTAATATTTCATATAAATCGCCAACAATACCATATGATGCAACATTAAAAATCGGTGCATCTGGATTTTTATTAATGGCAATAATTATATCCGATGACTGCATTCCTACAAGATGCTGAACAGCGCCTGAAATTCCACATGCTATATAGATTTTTGGGCAGACTGTTTTTCCTGTTTGTCCAACTTGATGTCTGTAAGGTATCCAGCCTTCATCAACTGCAGCCCTTGATGAGCCAACAGCTCCACCAAGAAGTTCAGCTAATTCCTGTATTAATTTAAATCCCTTTGGATCTCCAAGCCCTCTTCCTCCTGAAACAATAATATCAGCTTCTTGAAGATTTACAAAACATCCTGAGCTTTCTTTCACTGTTTCAATTACTTTTGTGCGAGAAGATAAATTATCACAGGGCACATTAATAATTTCTCCTTTTCGGTTAGAATCATAATTTCCGGGTTTCATAACTCTTGGTCTGACAGTAGCCATTTGAGGCCTCTTATCAGGACAGATAATAGTAGCCATTATATTTCCACCAAAAGCCGGCCTGATTTGCAATAAATTCCCGGTTTCTTTATCTATTTTTAAAGAAGTGCAGTCTGCGGTTAATCCTGTTTTGATTCGGGCTGCTACACGCGGAATAAATGAACGACCTATAGGCGTTGCCCCTGAAAGAAAAATTTCTGGTTTATGCATTAATATTAGCCTTATAAGAATCTTTGAATAAGGCTCATCATTAAAAGTATTAAAAATATCACTTTTCACATGGTATATCTTATCAGCGCCCCATTTTATTAATTCCTGAGCCTCATTTTCTGAAGCACCTAAAAGTACAGCAGAAAGTTCAGTATTCAAGTCATTTGCAAGTGTTCTTCCAATTCCAAGCAATTCATAAGCAACCTGAGCTACTTTACCATCTCTCTGTTCAGCGAATATCCATACGCCTTTATATTCTGAGGTTTGCTGATTTTTAGTCTGTTTTCCTTCTGTTTCTTCATATATGGCTCCTTCAGGACAAACGCTTAAACACGTCATGCACATTTGACAATATTCATTTATAAAAGCTTTACCTTCTTTGAGTTCAATAGCATCAAAAGGGCATGACTTAATGCATTCTTCGCAACCATTGCATTTTTCAATATTAACTTTTACAGACATTTCAACCCCCTGAGTTCCTGAATTAAAGCCTCAACCTGCTGTTCAGGCGTACCTTCAAGCATTTTTCTATCTGTACGTGCTTGAGGAGTAAAAACATTTTTTACGCGAGTGGGAGAACCCTTAATTCCTATATTATCCTCAGATGCTCCAATATCTGCGGCATTCCATTTTTGAATTACAGCCTTTTTAGCCGCCATCTTGCCTTTTAAAGACGGTAGTCTCGGCTCATTTAATTCTTTTATTACAGTAAAAAGCACCGGGAAAGGAGATTCAATAACATCGTAACCTTCATCCATAAGTCTTTGAACTCTTATTGTATCTTTATCAATATGCTCGATTTTTCTTACATAAGAAATGTGGGGTATATTTAAAAACTCTGCGGTTTCTGGTCCAACTTGAGCTGTATCTCCATCTATTGCTTGTTTGCCGCAGATTATAATATCAGCGCCAATTTTTTTAATTGCCATGGATAGAGCATATGCAGTAGCCCATGTGTCTGAACCTGCAAAAGCCTTATCAGAAATAAGAACAGCTTCATCAGCTCCCATTGCTATAGCATCTCTTAATGCTGATTCTGCCTGCGGAGGTCCCATAGAAATAACAGTTACTTTTCCGCCTGTTTTTTCCTTGATATACAACCCTGCTTCAATAGCGTGCAGATCCAATGGGTTAATAATTCCAGGCACTCCTTCTCTTATTAATGTGCCTGTCTCCGGATTTATCCTAACTTCAGCAGTATCCGGAACCTGCTTAATGCAGACAATTATTCTCATAATAAATTTTCCCTCTTCTTAATTTTATTAGATAAATTTAGATTAAACAGAATACCAAATCAGTACATTGAAGTGATATTATACGATTATAATTTTACATAAGTAAAGACACATAATTATAAGCAGAAAGGTATAGTTTGGAAAAAAAATAAATTTCATTGTTTTTGACCTATATGCATTTTGTAATTTTTATAACTGATAATAATCCCGTCTGCTCTTATTTCTTCAAGTTTTACATCCTCTGAGATATTTTGCCCTTCTCTTAAAGTCTGCCCGTTTATTCTCACCATTCTTGAAGCAGGGTCGTCTGAGTACATAAAAATTGTCATGTTAATTGGTGGTAGTGACTCTTTTAAAGGTGAAGGTAGCTCATTTATAGAATATAATTTATTTGTATCCATGATAGGTTCTTTGTTTACCGGCAAAGAATGACGAACAATAGATTTTTCATGATTTGATAAATTTTCCTTATCAGGAATCTTTTGTGTTTCTTTCTTTTCATTTTTTATGGATTGAATTCTGGTATTTTCCAGTTTATGTTTTGATTCATTACTTTGCGTCGTTATACTTTTATCGATAATATTCGATTTTTTGTTTGAAATCGAAAATGACAGATTATCAGGGGCAATTTGTTTAGTTGTGTCAGCTTTATTATTATTACTCGCGGAAGGTGGTTCAACCTTTTGACTGTAAATATTATTTGTTTTAGTGTTATCCAAATAATTTTTTCTCAAAGGAATTCCATTGTATCCCGAATAAAACAACCAGTATCCGAAAATAAATATATTTGCGAAAAGAGCAACAATTATCAAATATCTCCAGATATTGTTTTTCTTCTTTTCATGCAGTATTGTTTCCTGAACACTTAAAATATCAGGAGCACTTTTACGCATTCTCTCTTTTTCGGATTTTTTCAGGGCATCAAGTATATATGACATTATTAAATTCCTTTTTATTTTATGATTTTTGGTTCATTGCTATTTGTCTCATTATTTATCTGGATTATAGTTCTGGGACCAATAATACCAACAGCAGGAATACCTCTTGAACTCTGGAATCTTTTCACTTCCTCAACAAGCTTACCATCATATATCTCATCCTTTTTATTCAATGGATTTCTTTTATTTATTATAGCTAATTTTGAATCAACCCAGTGAATAACAGGTGTTTTAACATTAGGATAAATAATATCTCTGTACTCAGGAGGCATTCGCCAAAAAACTGTATATTCACCGCTGAATCGCCTGGTTAGTTCTTTTATTTCAATCCGTTTCAATTCATCTCCAATTGTTACCAAAGCAGTGTTATCCTGAACTGATTTAAGAAATAAATAATATGTTTTGCCATTTTCAAGATACATTTTTAATACAGCAGGTTTATTGAGTTTTAATAATTTTTTCAAATTGCCAGAACCATTAAGACATCCAATTCCTGATTTGTATATATAATCACAAACATTACTGTAATAATTTGAATTTACTGGAATGCTCCATTCTCTTAACATTGCATTAAAAGCTTTTTCTTTTGATTTTTCAAGCAAACTCTCGGGAATTACACCGATTGTTTCAATTTTTTCAGGCTCTTGAGATTGATTCTTCAAAGGAGCTGTAGCTGTAATTTTTTTCGAGTTATTTTTCATTTTATAGTCATTATAAAAATATGCGATTGCTGATACAGTAAAAATCATCACCAAAAAAATACCTGCAAAAACCCATGGCATTTTTACTTTGGAACTATTTTGATTACTACATCCAGTTATTTCACGGGCTGCTTTCATTAATATTTTTCTGTCAACTACTTTTTTACCTTCTGTATATGCTCCGAGCATTGCTCTATCACAGATAAGATTAATTAATCTGGGGATTCCTTTACTGAGTTTATATATTTGTTTAATAAGATTATCAGGGAAGATAATTGATTTTGCTCCTGCAGATTCGAGACGATAAGCAATATAATGACCCACATCCTTTTCTGATAGAGCATCTAAATGATAACGGGCTGTTATTCTCTGGGATAGCTGACGAAGTTCTGGTTTTGAAAGCATATCTTTAAGTTCAGGCTGTCCTATCATAATAATCTGAAGAAGTTTCTGGCGATTTGTCTCAAGATTAGTAAGCAGTCTTATTTCTTCGAGTACATCTGGACTGAGATTTTGTGCTTCCTCAAGGATTATAACAGTCTTTCTGCCCTTTGCAAAATTATCAAGCAAATAAGCATTTATACAATCAATAAAAACTTTTATACTTTTGTTACCAACAGGATATTTAATGCCTAATTCATCACAGATTGATGCAAGCAGTTCATCAACAGTAAGCTTTGGATTATAAATAAAAGCAATATTCGTATTTTCAGGAAGCTGTTCGAGCAGACATCTGCATACTGTTGTTTTACCTGTTCCAACCTCACCTGTAAGTAATACAAAACCACCTTCACTATTAATTCCATAATGCAAATGAGCAAGTGCTTCTCTATGATTTTCGCTGAGATAAAGAAAGCGCGGGTCAGGAGCAATTGAAAAAGGCATTTCTTTTAATTCAAAAAAATCTTTATACATGACTAAATATCCTGGATGAGAGTTATTTTAATATCCATATCTGCTTCAGAAATTTCCCTGTAAAATTCATCCATTATATTGTTTAATATATTTTAATGTCTGGCTTTATAAAATGTTTTTGCTCTGTTTCTAAATTTTCCAATTAATAGTCGTATAATTCTAAAAGACTGATAGTAATCAGAAATTATTAAGTGTATTATCTATATAATATCATAATTAAATTTTCCATGATTTCTTATTGGTAATGTCAAAGGTTTCATGAAAAAAGAGGAAAGAATATTATTGGCTATGAGCCATTAGCTATGTCTGCATTATTTATTTAAGGAGAAATTTAATGAATATACGTAATGAAGATATGGACAAATTAATAGTAGAAATACCTGAAGGTCACATGCATTTAAGAACAACTTTTATTCTTAAAGATGGGACTGAAATTACCTTTCAGGAGGCAACAATAGCAAATCTTGTTAGGGCATTTATTACAGTGAAAACCCACCCTAACTTAACACGGGTTAAACTGGAAAATAAACAACTTCAAAATAGAAAAAAAGGCTTTGATGAATGGCAGCTAATTTAGTTCAATAGAACACTATACTTTACACTGTATATTGAACAAATTATATTTAAAAAATTTAAGCCTGCCTTTGATTATAATTTTTTGACCTTTTTTTCCTTGCTTCTCTTTGTTTCCTTTTTTCCTTTATTGAAGGTTTCTCAAAATAACTTCTCTGTTTTATTTCTTTGAAAAGTCCTTCCTTTTGAAGTTTGTTTTTCAGTAATTTAAGGGCTTTCTCAAGATCATTTCCGTGTACCTTTATCTCCAAAATATATTATCTCCAGCTTTTACCTGTATCTTTTTTTCTGCCAAACCCACCCCCGCGTCTATTGCCTCCTCCACCTGTAGCACTACGTTTTTCTCTCGGAGGTCTTGGTTTGGCTTCATTTACGGTTAGTTTTCTATCCATAAACATAGAACCATTAAGTGCCTGAATTGCTTTCTGGGCATCTTCTTTTGTGGCCATTTCTACAAAACCGAATCCTCGCGGGGCACCTGTGTTGATATCTGTAATGATTTTTACAGATTCAACTTCACCGCTTTTTGAAAATAGTTCCCGGATGTCCTCTTCTTTTGCCTGAAACGGCAAATTTCCTACATAAATTTTTTTCTCCATGTTTGCCTCTTCTGTCCTTTCATTAATAATAAAACCCCATGAGACTTTTAAAGACTCCGGGGAAGCCACAACTTCAAAGATTAAACATCATTATAAAAGAAATATACTTATTTGTAAATCAATATTTCACTGTATCAATAAAATTATAACTAAAAATCCATGAATAAAATAATAAAATGTTTTATCATAATAAATTAAATATGAATAATCATAAATTTTTAGAAAAACTTGCCAGACTTATCCGTTATTACATAATTACATCCACCATTGAAGCTGGTTCGGGTCATCCAACTTCCTCACTTTCTGCAACCGATTTAATGACAGGATTATTGTTCGGAGGGATTTTTAAATTTGATCCTGAAAATCCTGACAACCCAAACAATGACAGGTTAATTTTTTCAAAGGGGCATGCTTCACCTTTACTCTATTCTCTATGGGCTGCTGCTGGAAAAGTGACTGAAGAGGAATTAATGACCCTAAGGAAATTTGGAAGTCCGCTCGAAGGTCATCCCACAATGTCTTTTAAATATACCGAGGCAGCGACAGGTTCGCTCGGGCAGGGACTCTCGATAGGTCTTGGCATGGCTTTAAATGCTAAATACATTGACAAACTCCCTTACAGAACTTATGTTTTGCTCGGAGACAGCGAGATGTCCGAGGGCTCTCAATGGGAAGCAATTCAGATTGCTGCTTATTATAAATTAAATAATTTAATTGGTATTATTGATGTTAATCGTCTTGGACAACGCGGAGAGACAATGTACGGGCATAACCTTCAAGCATATAAGAAGAGAATTTCTTCTTTTGGATGGGAAACAATTCTAATTGATGGACATAATTTCATTGACATTTTGCGTGCATATAAAAAAGCTCTTAAATCTACTGAAAAACCTGTTATGATAATCGCCCGTACAATAAAAGGAAAAGGAATCTCAATGCTCGAGGATAAAAATGGCTGGCACGGTAAACCACCAGGCAAACATGAACTTCAAAATATTTTATCCCAGCTTGGAGATGTTGATAAAAATATAAAAGGCAAAATTTCCATGCCTGAAAATCTAAGTCCTTCCCCATATAATTTTAATTCAATAAAAGAAAACTCCTTTAATATTTCTGACAAGCCTGTTGCAACCAGAAAAGCATACGGTTTTGCTCTTGTAGATATATTTAAAGATTATCCTGACATGGTTGTACTTGATGCTGAAGTAAGCAATTCTACATTCTCCGATATTTTCAAGGAAAAATATCCTGACCGTTTTTTTGAAATGTTTATTACAGAGCAAAACATGGCTGGCGTTGCCATTGGTCTCAGCAGACGCGGTAAAATACCTTTTGTCTCAACTTTCGCAGCCTTTTTAACACGGGCTTTTGACCAGATAAGAATGAGCCGTCATTCTGACGCTAACATTAAATTCTGTGGTTCTCATGCTGGTGTTTCAATTGGCGAGGACGGTTCTTCACAAATGGGACTTGAAGATATTTCTATGTTTAGAACTATCCCGGATAGTGTAGTATATTATCCATCTGATGCCATTTCAACCATGAAAATTGTGAGAGAAGCTGCCTCTCATAAAGGTATTGTTTACATTAGAACAACAAGAAATGAAACTCCAATTATTTACAATAATGATGAATCATTTCCTGCTGGTTCTTGTAAAATACTTCGGAAAAACGAAAATGATTTTATCTCAGTTATTGGTGCTGGAATCACTGTTCATGAAGCTTTAAAAGCATATGACAACCTGATTTCAAAAGGAATTTCAATAAGGGTTATAGACCTTTATTGTATAAAACCAATTGAAAAGAAAGCACTCCTTGAAGCTGTAAAAGGGACAAAAGCAGTTATAACTGTCGAGGACCATTATCCGGAAGGTGGAATTGGTGAAACAGTTTGTTGTATGTTAAGCGATATGAATATGCCTGTTCATATTCTCGCTGTAAGAAAATTACCAAAAAGCGGAAAATCCCGGGAATTACTCGATTACGAGGAAATATCTTATAATGCCATTATAAACAGAGTCTTAAACATTTACAATTCATCACAAACCAGCATTTAAACTTTATTTATTTTTATTTTATATGTGCCTTTTAAAGTTTTTAAGACCCTTGCATCATCCAGAATCTTTCCAACCATATTCACATCACTTGCAGGCACCGGGTCTTCTCCACTGCTAATGGGTGTTGGACCAAAAAATATCGCTAAAGCATTCCCTGGAGGCCAGTATCCAATATCTCCAGCCTTTACTTTTGTTGTGGCTGTTTCATCCAGAGGCATCTCAATAGGTATCTCAAAATAAAACTCATCTCCCCATTTTTCGGGTATTGCTTCTATAGGTAATGAATTATAAATTGCCTTTGCAGTTTTTGTATTATTTAAAACTGCTCTTAGACTTATGTCTTTTATTGTAATTTTGATATTCATTATTTTAATCCTCCTTCCACAGCTTCCTTAAGGTCATTTAAAAATTTTCTTGTCAATTCCTTCATTTTTCTTACGGGAAGAAATAACCCTGAGCCAGCAGAAAGAACTCCTGAAAATTCTTCCCTGCTAATAACTTTTACCCCACCATCATTTTTTGTAAATAAGAATTCATGGTAAGCCTTCAGACCTTTCTTATTAGCAGTCCACACAATTTTTTCTTTCTCTTTAACTTCATTTATAAAAATATTAACATTAATAGGAAAGTAAAAAGGACGGAAAGTACACCTCATATTTCGACCGTTAATCATACATTTTTCATTGCATTTTACATTATTAATAACAGAATTCCACCTATCCCAGCAGGCAATGTCTATAAAGGTATTCCATACCTTTTCAATGCTTGCTTTTATGATTATAGATTCTTCGATAATCATGTTTGTAACTCCTATAAAATGAGTTTAGCATATTTTGAATCGATTAACCCCAAAAAACATTTAGACATTATATTAAAAGTTAGTATGACAATATTTTTTTCGCAACATCTGCATTATTTCATTTGCATTTTTTCAGGTACAAATAATATTTATTTTTGATAAGATAACAATATGGAAAAAATTAAAATAGGCGTAAGTTCATGTCTTCTCGGTGAGAAAGTACGATATGATGGTGGTCATAAACATGACCGATATATTACAGATACGCTCGGGAATTTTTTTGAATATATTCCCGTATGTCCTGAAGTTGAATGCGGACTACCAGTGCCAAGAGAAGCAATGCATTTAGTTGGCGATCATAAATCTCCACGTCTCATAACAATCAGAACAGGGATTGACCATACAGAAAAAATGCTCAAATGGATAGAAAAAAAATTAATACGGCTCGGGGAAGAAAACCTATGTGGTTTTATATTCAAAAGCAGATCTCCGAGTTCTGGAATTAAAGATGTCAAAATTTACAGTTCATCTGGTATGCCTTCAGGAAAAGGCGCGGGTTTGTTTGGAGGCGCATTTATTAGAACTTTTCCAAATATACCTGTTATTGATGAGGGAAGGCTACATGATCCTGTTTTAAGAGAAAATTTCATAGAAAGAGTATTTATTTTTTATAAATGGCAAAAACTATTAGAAGATTCTTATAACTTGAAAGGTTTGATAAATTTCCATACAAAGCACAAACTGATAATTATGTCCCACAGTCAAAAACATTTAAGTTTGCTTGGCAAACTTGTTGCTGATGCAAAAACAAAAAGCAAAGACAATCTATTTTCAGAGTATATAAATTTACTGACAGAAGCCATGAAACTTATTGCAACAGTAAAGAAAAATACAAATGTTTTACAACATATTGCAGGCTATTTTAAGAATAATCTCTCGCATGATGATAAACAAGAGTTGTCAGAAATTATAAATAATTACCACAAAGGTTTTATACCATTGATTGTTCCTGTAACACTCTTGAATCATTATACAAGAAAGTTCAATATTTCTTATCTTAAAGACCAGGCTTATCTTAATCCGCACCCGCTGGAATTGATGTTAAGAAATCATGTTTAATTCTGAAAATTTATTATAGCTTTTTACATTTTATTCTTTGCAGCTTCTTTTATCAATTCCTGCCCTATAACATTCCTTTGTATCTGATTTGTACCTTCATAAATCTGCAATATTTTTGCATCTCTCATCATTTTCTCAACCGGATATTCCCTCATATAACCTGACCCGCCCATCACCTGAACCGCATTCGTAGTCACTCTCATAGCAAGGTCTGTAGCAAATACCTTTGAAATAGCAGATTCCTTTGTAAAATCCTTAGCACCGCTGTCAACATAACGGGCAACAGCATATACCAGAGCTCTTGCTGCTTCAATCTCAATAGCCATATCAGCAAGCATATGTTGAACAGCCTGGAAACTTATTATTGGATGTCCGAACTGAACTCTCTGCCTTGCAAATTTAAGTGCTTCCTCAAAAGCACCCTGAGCAAGTCCTACACCCTGCGCACCAACACCAGCCCTTGCGTTATCAAGAGTTTTCATTGCAATAATAAACCCGAGACCTTCTCTTCCTATCAAATTCTCACGTGGAATTCTGCAATTATCAAAAATAAGCTCTCTTGTTGAAGATGCTCTTATCCCCATCTTCTTTTCTTTCTTGCCAAAAGAAAATCCCGGAGTCCCCTTTTCTACAACGAAAGCTGAAGCACCTCTTGCTCCTTTTGAACGGTCTGTTAAAGCAATAATAGTATATATTTCTGCTTCTCCTCCATTGGTAATCCATTGTTTTGTACCATTTAAAATATATTCATTTCCATCAAGCTTTGCTGTAGTCTGAATTCCAGCAGCATCACTACCTGCATTGGCTTCAGTAAGCCCAAATGCAACAAGTCTTTTCCCTGCTGCTATATCTGGAAGATATTTCTTTTTCTGCTCTTCAGAACCATATAGCAACAATGGATAAGTCCCAAGCGCATTAGCAGCATAGCTTGTAGCAACAGCAAGACAAGCTCTTGAAAGTTCTTCTACCGCCAGACACAGTTCTAAACAACCCTTTCCAAGTCCCCCATATTCTTCGGGTATAAACAACCCAAAAAGATCTGATTGTGCCAGAACATTCATAATTTCCCATGGAAATTCTTCTTTTTCGTCGAGTTCTGCCCTAACAGGTACCACCTTTTCTTCAGCAATCTGCCTCGCAAGATCTCTAATCATAATCTGTTCTTCATTCAGAAAATAATCCATTGCTTCCTCCATTTTATTAGATTCAATATAAAAGCGATGATTTTTTAAAGGGTATCTAAAATTTTAGCAGAAAACAGTCTTAATTGGAAATGATGAAATTAAGTTGTTTGATTCTGTGCTTTAAAATCATAATTTAAAATTTTAAGTCCAGTTAATGCAAAATCATCTTTACGCATTACCCACATAATTCGTGCCCTCAAATCGTCATTCCCATATTTTACTTCAACAATATCTCCAATCGGAAGTATATCAGATTGATTTATTTTGATAGTAAATCCACTTTTTGATATATTCAAAGTTTTTGCATCAAGGTTTTTACCTTTATATAAAAAGAAAACATCGTCCTCTTTTTCTATGCGTTTTTCTTTACGTCTGTCGGTTCCGAATTTGCCGCTGAACACAATGCCGCAATAAGGACATGGCTTGAATGCCTCTACTGATGAGCTAAAGGAGTCTTTATTACACTCGGGGCACGTTAGTCTTAGAATCATCCATCCTTCCTTTTAGAGATCGGCAGGCTGACAGTTTATAATTTAATACGTCACAAATTATTCGAACAAATATGTCCATTATTCTTTTTAAACATATAAATACTAAAATATAAATAGTTTTTCAATTAATCTAAAGATTGAAAACCAAAAATAATGGTTTTAATAAAAATTAATACCTTAGTTTTAATATCGGCTGGTTAATATTGATCTGACCAGATGCGGTGAGTATATAATGCAAGCTGAAGCCTGTCAGTTACTCCCATTTTCTTATAAATACGGTTACAATGAGATTTCACAGTTTGTTCTGAAATATCGAGTTTCTGCGCAATTTCTTTATTCCTGTAACCATGACATATCAGGTTAACAATTTCTTTTTCTTTCTTTGTAAGAATAACCCGATTCTCAATTCTTGAGATACTGGTAATTATATTTTTCACAACATTTCTATCAAGCCAGAGTTCACCAGAATGTACAATTCTCATTGCTTCAATAAGCATTTGTGAATTTGAATCGGGTGCAAGTAATCCATAAACACCCTTTAAGACAAGTTCGGGTATTTTTCTATCAGATTCGGGGGTCCATGAACTATCGCATATAAGAAGAAACCTGGTTCTGTTATTCAATACAGATTCAGGAAGCGTACGGAATATTTTGTTGTCAACAAGAATTAAATCAGGTTGAAGTTTTAGAATTTCTTCAATATCAGAGCCTTCATCAAAAATACCTATTATCTCAAAATCATCTTCTTTCTTAAGAAGATTTTTTATGCCTTCGCTTAAAAGATAACTATGACAGCCGATGACTATTTTCATAACTATTCTTCAAAATAAGTTGCTGACGCTGTTTCTGATTCCCAGACTGTTACACCAGTCAAGGTTACGTTTTCATTGTTAATCTTTTTCTTTAACGAATCATAAATCCATTTTGCTATATTTTCAGAAGAAGGATTTTTTTCTGTAAAAGGGAAAATATCATTTAAATATGCATGATCAAGAGATGATACAACTTCATTAGTCATTCTTTTAAGTTCCCTGAAATCAATTGCAATATCAATATCATTAAGACGCTCGGCTAAGACATAAACCTGCACTTTCCAATTATGTCCGTGCAAATTTTCGCATTCACCTTTATATCCCCTCAATTGATGGGCTGAAGAAAAATGAGTTTCTATCATTAATTCAAACATATGTTTTTTTAGCCAGTTTTCATTATTTTAAGATTTTTCTATTTTAAGAGTATTTTAAAAAAATTTTAGATAATTGCTTTTTAAGTATAAAATTTATTTTTTATGTTTTTTTCTTAAAAATGGAAATGTATGGTAAATTTCTATATTTATTATCATAATCAAGTCCATAGCCAACAACAAACTCATTTGGTATAGTATAACCTACATAATCAAGGGGAATATCCACAATTCTTCTTTCCTTTTTATCAAGAAAAGCGCATATTCTAAGACTTTTCGGGTTCTTTGTAAGAACCCTTTCTCTTACATAATTCAGGGTAATTCCTGTGTCCACTATATCTTCTATCAAAATTATATGTTTATCCGATACATCACCCCTTATATCATAAAAAACCTTAACTTCTCCTGTTGTACTGGTTTTTACATAACTTGATGCAATAATAAAATCAATAGTTAATGGAATTTCTATCTGTCTTACGATATCCGAAAAAAACATAAACGCGCCCTTAAGAATACCCACAGCCAATAAATCTTTCCCCTTATAATAATCAGAAATATCTTTTGCAAGTTCTTTAACCCTCTGCTGTATCTGTTCTGCTGTAAATAAAGGTTTCCCTGTAATCATTCAATCACCATTAATCATTTAGTATTTTTGCAGCGTCTTTTGCAAAATATGTGAGTATAATATCAGCTCCTGCGCGTTTAATTGAAGTTAATACCTCCATCATCATTCGCTTTTCATCAATCCATCCAAGTTTCGCTGCTGCTTTTATAATTGAATATTCTCCGCTAACATTATAAGCAGCTACCGGCAGATTAAAAGTCTGCTTAACATCAGAGATTACGTCAAGATATGAAAGAGCGGGTTTAACCATTATTATATCAGCTCCTTCTTCAATATCCAGTTCTACTTCTCTTAGAGCTTCAATTCTATTAGCCGGGTCCATCTGGTATGAACGTCTATCACCAAATTGAGGAGTAGATTCAGCAGCTTCTCTGAAAGGACCATAAAAAGAAGAAGCATATTTTGCTGAATACGCCATTATTGGAATAGCCCCGAATCCTTCACTATCAAGCAAACTTCTTATAGCCTTTACCCTTCCATCCATCATATCAGATGGCGCTACCATGTCAGCTCCTGCATTTACATGGGATAAGGCTTCTTTTGCAAGAATTTCGAGAGTTAAATCATTATCCACATCTCCGTTTTTAATAATACCGCAATGTCCGTGACTGGTATATTCGCACATGCAAACATCTGTAATTACATAAAGTTCAGGTACTGCGTTCTTAATCGCTTTTATTGCTTTCTGCACAACACCATGTTCATCATATGCGCTCGAACCTTTTTCATCTTTATGCTCGGGAATTCCAAAAAGAATAACTGACGGGATTCCAAGACTATATATTTCTTTTGAATGTTTTACTATTTTATCAACCGACTCCTGATAACAACCCGGCATGGAAGGTATTTCTTTCCTTATACCTTTACCATATGTAACAAAAAGTGGATAGATAAAGTTATCAGGAGAAAGCCGGGTTTCCCTTACCATTCTCCTGATTGTCTCATTCTTACGAAGTCTTCTAAGCCTTTTTAAAGGGAACATTTTTAATTAGTGGTATATTAACTACCGCATCCGGCACCGCAGCCATCTGATGAACCACATGAACCGCTTGCACATGAAGAGACTCCGCCTGTAAAAAGAAATCCTTCTCCCTCTTCACCAACATAATAATCAAGTTCACGGTCTGCAAGGGACAACATGGTCTCTTTATCCATAAAAACCTTGAACCCGTTTTTTTCTACAACTTCGTCATCAGGCATTTGTGTTTCCTGTAGATTCATCCCGTAGGAAGGTCCACAACAACTTTGTCCTGCTATGAAAACTCTGATACCCCATGTTTCTTTGCCTTCATTGGCAAGAATAGCTTTTGCCATTTCAGCGGCTCTGTCCGAGATTGTCATTCTTTATTACCTCCAAATGTTTAATACCTTAGAATAAAAAATAAATAAATAAAAAATCAAATATGTATTTTAATAAAGGTCTTTAAAACTTACCAGTTCTGAAAAGGGGTACAGAGTTGACATTGCCTTGGAAACCGCCTGAATACCTGCTTCTTCAAGGGCTGCGATAGGGTTTAATCCTCCAACTATCACCATTCCAGCCTTATCAATACCAACTGGCATCTCGAGCAAAGGTTGGTTCGGATTTCCAACCAAAAGAATTCCACCGATGCCTTTACTTTTAAGATTCTCCTTTAATTGTAAAGTCTTCTCCAGTGTAACAACCGGAATTTCCCTGAAACTTGCAAGTATTTTTCCGTAGTCAGTCGAGACCGCACTTCTTATATCAGTCATCCTGCTCTTTATGAATATTTCCAGCGGATCAAGAGATGAGCCCTCATAACTGATAAGCGCTGTAAAACGTATTGGTTCAGAGTTTATCTGTAATACTCCGCCAAACCTTGAAGTTACCGGAATACCTGCTTTAAGGAAAATCCCGTTAATTGTCACGCTACATACAGTGCCCAATCCAACCATATTCTTTGGTACAGGAAAATCACCTATTTTTTCGCCGCTTTTTTTCAGAACAACTTTATCAGACATTATATATGGTGAGGAAAACACAGGTTTCATAATTCTCAATGCTTCACTCAACTTTTTCTCCGGAAAACATGATATATTCAATATAACATTGCCCTGTCCTGATTCAAGGTTAAGGTCTGTAAGATAAGAAAGGGTTTCTATTTTACTTATTATGAATCCTACTTTTTCAGAGACACGTGCATTTATCAGTTCTTCTCTGCCTTTAGGTGTAATCATTCTGCCCTCTTTTCCGAATACTTTTGTCAAGCCACGCTCATCAAGAATTCTCAGATGATACCGAACAGTTCTTTCAGATATATTAACCCCGTGCATTTTTAATTGCCTTGACAGCTCCCTTGAACCAATAACTATATCATGCTGTTTATCAAGAATCTTAAGTATTGAAAGCATTGTTTTATCAGAATCCACCTGTTTCATCCTCCCTGTTAATAATTACTTTAATGCCTGTTTTTTAAATTCTTCAAAATGTAAATTTTGAAACAGGGATGTATTTCTACATCCCTGTTCACATTCTAATTTTACCTTAATAAATGTTATTCAGAAAGAATTCTTTCTGCTTCTTGCATATCTGATTCCATGACATAAGGAATTCCTGTTACTTCAGAAGCTTCCTTTGTTAATGACACAAGATCAGACCTGTCAAGATAATTGATTGCGAATTTTCTTGCTCCAGCCATAAGCTGCTGAAGACCTAACTGAATTCTATCACAGAATGTGTACATTGCAATAGCTCCAAGCGGGAGTTTTTTGAAATCTTTGCCATATTTTGCTTTCAATGTTTCTGCTGATACAAATATGGTCTCGGGTGAATCTCCATATTTTTTGATTTCAGGTGGAAGTTTTTCGTCATCAAGCCATCTCTTTATATTCTTACCAACCATTGCCGGAATCATTGTAGCCCTACCCATACATACTGCCTTCACAAATGGAGCGCCAAGCGCAATCGCCTTAAATACATGGTCTTCAAGTGAAAAACCACCAGCCATTGCTATATCAGGTACGTATTTGCCTTTTGCTTTTAATTCATTGGCGAATTTATACGCGAGGGACTCAAGATAAATTGTAGGAATACCCCATTCGTTCATCATTCTCCATGGGCTCATTCCTGTTCCACCGCCTGCTCCATCTATTGTCAATAAATCAATTTGAGCATCAGATGCGAATCTGATTGCCCTTGCAAGGTCCGCGATTCTATAAGCGCCTGTTTTCAAAGATACAAACTTTGCTCCAATTTTGCGAAGATATTCAACGCTTTTCATAAAGCCCTCATACTCTACCATCCCAAGCCTTGAATGTCTCTCAAACTCTTTAAAAGCACCTTCTTTAAATGCTTTCTGTATTACTTTGTCTTCAGGGTCAGGAAGAACAACATAGCCTCTTCTTTTTAATTCAAGCGCTCTTTCAAGAGTATTTAATTTTACTTCACCACCTATGTTTTTTGCTCCCTGTCCCCATTTAAGTTCAAGGCATTCCACACCGAGTTTTTCAACAGCGTATTCAGGTGAGCCAAGTCTTGCATCTTCAACGTTTTGTTGGAGAATAATCGCGCCATGAGATTCTTTCCAGTCATTAAAAGTTTTCACCCTGCGGGCAAGTTCAGGAGAATTCACAACTTTTCCATTTTTTATTTCAGCCTTAGGATCCATCCCAACAACGTTTTCACCTATTACAACCATAATTCCTGAAATAGCAGCGCCGATAGCGAGTCCTTCCCAGTTATCACGGGCAATATTTGTTGAACCGAGAGCGCCTGTAAAAATAGGAACTTTAAGACTCACTTTGTGTTTATTTCCCAGTGATGTCTCTGTTGATACATTGGTAAAAAGAGCTTTGTCAGAATCAGCATCAGTACCAACCGCACCAACACATGTTCCCATAATATTAAGGTGTGAATAATCAACAGGATATTCTTTTGTTGCACCTGCTGTTACTTTACCAAAGGGCTGAGGATATAATACTTCTCTACCTCTATAAGATGATTTACCTATTTCACAAATTCCGGGGCACCCATCGAGGCAAACCGAGCATATTCCTGAATATACTGCCGGGTCCTGAACTCTGTTTTTTGTTCCAGTTGCTGCACTTGCATTTGGTCTTCCATAATTCATGATATTTCCTCCTGTTAATTAGTATTAATTAATTTTAAATGCTTTAATTAAGTATTTTTAAATTATCCGGGCAAAAAAAATCCTTTTAAGATTTTAACAAAAAAAATGACTGTTCATAAGACTTTTCTTATGAACATATTAAAAGCAATTCTGTAGTATCACCTCCTTCGTTTTTCCATAAAGATGAGTCCTCATCTTTAAGGCAGAGTATATCACCCTTTTTTAATTTTTCATGCCTGCCGTTCAGTAAAACTGTACAATTCCCCTGAATAACATAAAACAATCTCTTCCCCCTTTCCTGTTTGATTTTCTTTTCAAGTTTCATAAAGGGTTCAATAACAACAAAATAAGCGTTTATATCAGCATTATTTATGATTGAAAATATTTTGAGACCTTCGTCTTCAAAAACAGGGAAAGAAAAAATACGTTCCCTTGTTATTAACCACTCTGATTTTTCGTTCTTGTCACCTAAAACTGTCGCAGGATTAACACCGAGTGCCTCGCATATTTGCATAAATGAATTAAGTGAAGGACTTATCTGGTTATTTTCAAGCTGTGAAATAAAACTCGGCGTAAGATCAACTTTTTCAGCAAGTTCTTTCTGGTTAATTCCCATTTTTGTGCGAATATCCCTTATTCTTGCACCTATATCTACAAAAAATTCCCGCTTTGCAGAATAAAGATAAACTCTTTTCTGGCTGTCAATTTCATACTGATGTGGTTTAAAAGCTTCTCTACCCGAGCGCCCTTCAAGCTTATGAGCTTTTATAAAAAGTTTATCTTTCCTTCTGTATAAATCAAGAACAACCTGTGTAACATGCCTGAGGTTTGCTTTGAAAGCCTGACTATGAGCTTCTTTCTCAAGAACCCAATATGCTACAGTTCCAAGGTCATAAAGTAATGGGCATAAATAGGTAAAAAATTTATAAGTCGAATTTTCTTCTCCCCATAGGTCCTGCATTCCTGTAAGACTATCAAAAATATAACGTGTGCCGGGTGGAAGATTATCTTCCATATTATTAAGAATTGTTGTAAATTTATTTATATCACGTGGATTCTCAACTCTTATGACATTGATTTCCGAAGGATTTTCATAAAATTTGATAAATGCTTTATCGTTTTTTCCCTTACCCGAAGTAAAACAGTCTATCAAAGTAAAATTCTCTTTTGTAATAATTCCATTAAGCTGCTGTAGAATTGAGTGTGGGGATTTGTTGAAACTTATATAGATAACATTTTGTTTTTCTTCGGTTGATTGCCTTATAAAATGATACTTGAAAATATCAAATACTGTACCTGATTCTATCTCCCAGACAACATTGTCTCCCACATATAGTGAGTCTATGAGCCTGTCAAGATCATTTATCCCCGAAGATATTTTACCCGTATTCATTGGCAATCGGTTACCTAATAGTTTTTTAATTTAAATGATAGATAGAATAATTGTCAACCGCAAAAAATGGACATTCATGTAAAAGATGTTTATATTTAAGAATTGCTTCTACATTATTTCGACTGCATTTTTTATTTTAATATGTTAAATTTTTATTGTTATGAAAACATATATTGAGCCTCCAAATTTCAAAAATACAAACTTCAAAGCATTTTTTACCACAAAGACAACATCTGACATAAGAGATTTCTTGAAATATTCTGGATTCAACGAAGAAGACATATATCTACCTGTTCAAAAACATACGGATAATATAATTGTTCTCAAAAATAACAGAGAACCTGAAGTTGCAGATGCAGTATTAACCTCTCAAAAAGGTCTATTAATTGGTGTTCAAACAGCTGACTGTATCCCGGTTATTCTGGCTGACCTAAATAAAATAGTTGCAGGTGCTGTGCATGCCGGCTGGAGGGGAACAGCTTCAAAAATTATAATTAAAACAATTAAAATTATGATAAGTGAATTCAATTCCAGAGTCGAAGATATTATAATAGCGATGGGACCGAGTATAAAAGGATGCTGTTATCAGGTAGATATTGATGTTGAAAGAGCTATTTACAATGCAACAGGCGATGGTAGATATTTAAGCAGAAAAAATGGAAAATATTATATTGATCTTTCTGAAGCTAATAAAATACAAATACTATCAACAGGTGTTCCAGAGAAAAATATCTGGGTTTCAAATGAATGCACATTCTGTAATCATGACAGATACCACTCTTTCAGGTTTCACGGTAATTACGCAGGAAGACAGGGCGGGTTTATTGGTATTTTTAAATGAATCAGTTTAAAATCATATCAAAAAGTCCTGCTGAAACAAAACAAATAGGCACAAAACTTGGCAGAATTCTGAAACCCGGTGATGTTGTTGGATTAATCGGGAATCTGGGAGCCGGCAAAACAGTAATGGCAAAAGGTATAGCAGAAGCTTTTGGTATAAACGAAAAAAATATAATCAGCCCGAGCTTTACAATTATTGCAGAATATGATACCAACCCTCCGTTAATACATATTGACCTTTATAGAATAGAAAGGGAGGACGAGTTTTATGACCTGGGCATAGAAAGTTTCATAGGAAATGATAACATTACTGTTATAGAATGGGCTGAAAAGGCAAAAGCATATCTTCCTGATGATATAATAAAAATATATATTCATTATCTCGATGAAAATAATCGTGAAATAATTCTGGAAGGAATAAATGAAAAAGATTGGGATAATAGGTAAAGCTGGCAAGCAGGAGCCTCTTGATATAATCAGGGAGCTTGTTCCATGGCTGAAAGCAAAAGGGCATGAAGCACTGGTTGATGCAGAGAATGCCTCGCAATTAAATATGCAGGGCACTCCGAGAGCGCAAATGCCTTCACTCGTGGATTTAATAGTAGTTCTCGGAGGTGATGGAACGATGATTAGTGTTGCAAGACTTGTGGCTGATAAAGGCATACCGATTCTTGGTGTAAATATAGGAGGACTGGGGTTTCTAACAGCGGTTCAAAAAGATGAGATATATGATGTAATGGAAAAAGTCCTGAAAGACGAATGCTCTATCGAAGAACGAATTATGTTAAACAGTTGTGTATTGAGACATAGCGAATGTATTACCGAGTATATCGCTGTAAATGATGTTGTTGTAAACAAAGGTGCTCTTGCACGTATAATCGATCTTGAAATTTATGTCAATGGTATTTATTTGTCAACATTCAAGGCAGATGGTCTCATTATTTCAACCCCCACAGGCTCAACAGCATATGCACTTTCAGCAGGAGGTCCGATACTCTATCCGACTTTAAATTCAATTATAATTGCTCCAATCTGCCCGCACACTCTCACAAATCGTCCCATTGTTCTTCCTGACGATATGCAGGTTGAAATATATTTAAAGTCAGGGAAAGAGGATGTTTATCTTACAATTGATGGACAGGTCGGATTTTCACTAAGACAGAATGATGTTGTGGTCGTAAAAAAATCTGGACATAAAGCAAGAATTTTCGTGCCATGTGAAAGAGATTATTTTCAGATTATAAGAACAAAATTAAAATGGGGTGAAAGATAATCAGGATAAATGAAAGAACTTGCTGACATAAAAGATGTGCTGGAATTCTACCAAATGCTCGGATTTGAAAAGCTACCTATTGAGCTAAAGGATTTTAGAAAAACAGACAAAATCAATATTAAGACAGTATTGACTTCAAATGAAAATACGCCCATTAAGAATTATCATTTGAAAGAAGAAGCATTAATTGAACTTCGCAAAGAAATAGGCGATTGTAAAAGATGTAAGCTATCGAAAAAGAGACTGAATATTGTTTTTGGCGAAGGCAATCCTGAAGCAAAACTTATGTTTATTGGCGAAGCTCCGGGAAGAGAAGAGGACGAACAGGGAAGACCTTTTGTTGGCGAAGCAGGAATGGTTCTGACAAGATTAATTGAAAAAATGGGCTTTAAACGAACCGATGTATATATAGCAAACATCGTAAAATGCAGACCTCCTATGAACAGAGATCCCGAACCTGATGAAATTGAAGCATGCAAAGTTTTTGTCGAAAAGCAGATTGAAATAATAAATCCAAGGGTAATAATGTCGCTTGGCAGAATATCTACGATGACACTTTCAGGCATTAATAAGTTAAAAATAACAGCGATCAGGGGTAAATTTTTTTACTTTAAAGATATACCTGTGATGCCAACATTTCATCCCGCATATCTTATGAGAAATCCAAAAGATAAATGGCTGACATGGAATGACGCGCAGAAGGTTCTTAATAAACTGGCTGAGAAATGATCAGGTTTTTTTTGCTTTCTTTATCCATTTTTTTCTTAATTGACTGTACTTCTTCTGTCAGTCAATCTTTTGCCGATACAATTAATAGAGTGCTTGCAAGTATTGACAATAATCTGATTACATATTCAGATTACCTCAAATTTACTGGAGAAACTCAGGATAAAAATTCAGAGATGAAAATAGATGAAAAAATATTGAAAAACCTTATTGAAGAAAAGATAATGCTCGAAGAAGCCGAAAAATCTATGATAGAAGTTAATGAAAAAGAAATAGAAGAAGCTGTTCAGGACTTTATGATTCAGCATAAACTCTCACCTGATACTTTAAAGCTGCAAATAAAACAGGAAGGACTCGATAACATAGGTTTTTTGAAAATAATGAAAGAAAAGATAATGGTGTCGAAATTAATTAATATGCAGATTGATTCAAAAATATTTATTACCGAAGATGAAAAAATCAGCTATTATAATAAAAACAGAAACAATTATATTTATATTCCTGAAAAGGTTGAAGCAAAAGCAGTTTTTCTTAAACTTAAAGAAAGCTCTACCCTTACCGAATTAACTGATTTAAAAAGAAAAGCTCTTAAAGTAACGAAACTTCTGAGAGACGGAGAGCCATTTGAAGTAGTTCTCGAAAAATATTCTGATGAACCTCTAAAAAGTCAGAATGGTTTTCTTGGCGTTTTTGAAAAAGGTAAAATGATTCCACAACTTGATGCTGTAGCTTTTTCTATGAAAAAAGGAGAGGTAAGCGATCCGATATGGGTACAGGATGGTGCATATATATTGTATATAGTCTCAAAATCAAGGGAAGTTTATAAACCATATGAATGGGTAAAGGACGATATCAATAATCTAATTTATGCCGAAAAGAAAGATAAATTATATAATGAATGGATAAAGAAATTATGGGAAAAACACGCTGTGAAAATAAACTTAAACTGATTCTGTTTGTTTTACTAATTCTTTGCTTTTCAACTCCTATAAAAATACTATCAGAAACAAAGGATCTCGAACTTTTCGACAGAGGCTACAATTATTATCTTTCTTATCAGCCTGAAAAAGCCGCAGAAGACTTTAAAACATTTCTTAATAAATTTCCGGAGAATTCAACAAATGATGCTGTCATGTTCTGGCTCGGGAAATCTTTAATTCAGTTAAAACAATATAAGGAAGCTGAAAATGTTTTTAATGATATTATTAAAAAATATCCTCATAGCCCGTTTACTTATTATGCAAAGCAGGAAATAAAAGAAATTGCCGGAATAAAAAAACAAATCCCTATACAGTTAGAAAAAAACCAGCAGGATTCTATTCAGGTTAAAGTTTTAGAAGACAAAAAAACAGAAATTCTGGAGAAGGAAAAGAAAAAGTTATCCGATTTAAAGGAAAAATTAAGTCAACTTGAAGCAGAAAGAAATATTTATAAAAATCTGCCTGATAAACAAAAAGAGCTTGAGCAGACAGTAAAACTATCTAATGAACTCCAGGAAAAAATCAGGAAACTTGAGGAAGAAAAAAGGCTTTATTCTGAAACCCAGAAGAAATTAAATGAATTAGAACTTGAGAAGAAAAAAGCAGAAGAAATGAAGGAAAAAGCAAAAATTCTTGAGGATGAAATAAAGAATGCGGAGAAACTAAAAGAGAAAATAAAGGAATTAGAAAAATACAAAGCACAGTCCGAAGAATTGCAAATTAGGGTAAAAATTCTTCAGGAGGAAAAAAAGAAAGCTGATGAACTTCAATTAAAATTGAAGGAAATGGAATATTTAAAAGATAAAATTGAGAAACTCCGCGAGAAAATTAAGAATCTTGATGCAGAAAAGAAAAATGCTGAAAAACTTAATTCAAAAATAAAAGAGATGGAGGATCTAAAAATACAGGCCGAAGAATTGCAGAAAAAATCCGCTGAACTTGAGAATGAAAGGAAAAAGGCCGAAGAACTTCAATCTAAGATAAAAGAAATGGAGAAAATCAAAGAAAAAACAAAAGATTTAAAATCTTATATAAAAGAACTCGAAGCTGAAAAAGAAAAAGCCGAAAAATTACAGAAAAAAGTAAATGAACTTGAAGAATTAAGAAAAAAAGCTGCTGAGCTTCAGGAGAAAATCAAGAATCTCGAAGAAGAAAAAAAGAAATCCGTTGATTTAAATAAACGTTTAAAAGAGCTTGAGGCTGATAAAGAAAAAATTGAAGAACTACAGGAAAAAATTCGGGAACTCGAATCCGAGAAGAAAAAAGCCGATAAACTTATGGAAAAAATAAAAGAACTCGAAGACATAAAAAAGAAATCAGAAGAGATAAATTTAAAACTTAAAGAACTTGAAGAAACAAAGAAAAAGTCTATGCTGCTTCAGGCTAAAATAGAAGAACTCGAAAAAGCAAGAGTAAAAACAGAAGAATTGCAAAAAAGAATCGCGCATCTTGAAGAAGAAAAAAAGAAAGCTGATGAACTTGAAATCAAATTAAAGAAACTACAACAAGAGGAACAAAAATTAAAAGAACTTGAAGCAAAGGCAAAAGAACTCGAAAATGAAAAAAACAGGGTTGCCGAACTTTCCACGAATATAAAAAAACTTGAAGATGAAAAGAAAAAATCAGAGGAATATTATCTTAAACTCAAGGAACTTGAGGATGAAAGAAAAAAATCTCAAATTCTATCCGAAAAATTAAAGGAAATACAGGAAAGAGAAAATTATGTAACCGATTCTTTACATGTATTGAATAAAATCGGTATAAAAAATGTTCCATGGAGAAGCGGCAATATAAAACAAGATATATATGTAGAAAAGGTCTTATTTAACGAAGCCGAAAAACAAAAATTAAAACCCGATATGAATGAATACACAAAGTCAATAGAAAAATATAAATTCAATAAACAACAGGCGGATTACCTTTATAAATATATGACTATTTTTGAGTTATTTAAATCGAAAATTACTGATACACCTTACGAAAACATTATCGAACAGCTTATTGTCAGATATGATGAAGAAAATAAATATACAAAAATAGTGCTTGCTTCAGAATTGCAAACGCTGGCAAAAGGCAATATGTTATTCGAAGAGATAAGGAATCTTTATCCCGATATGATTGAATATGAAACAACAAATTATGATACGCTTCCAGAAAATATCAGAGAAAAAGTCAGTCTTGTACCTGTGGGTGGAATAGGTGTAATCTGGCTTAATGATGGGTACAGGATCATAAAACATTCCAGGAAAAAAATAGACATAACACCTTTTCAGGAACTCCCATATGATGCAAAAGAAAAGATAAAGGAATATGTATTACAAATTATTAAGGATACAAAGAATGAACAATAAAGAAGTTACTTTATGTTAACAATTCTTCCTTTTACTTCGAGTCTCCCTTCCGAGTATAATCTTATAGCTTCAGGATAGATTTTGTGTTCTTGTTCCAATATTCTTTGGGATAAAGTCTCCTCAGTATCATCATGATAAACTGGCACAGCCGCCTGAATTATTATTGGCCCTGTATCCATACCTTCATCAACAAAATGAACAGTGCAGCCTGATATTTTTACTCCGTAATTCACAGCCTGTTTCTGAGCATGAAGACCGGGGAATGCCGGAAGAAGCGCAGGGTGTATATTCATAATTCTGAACGGGAAAGCATCAATTAATGGTTTCCCGACAATTCTCATAAAACCAGCGAGAATAACAAGTTCAACTTCTCTAATTTTGAGTTCGTCCGCAATTTTTTTATAGTATTCATCTTTTGACTGAAAATTATTCGGTCTAAGAATAAGGAATTCTATGTTATTCTTTTTTGCTCTTTCGATAGCATATGCATCCGGATTATCAGTTATAAGAATTCTCACAGATGCCGAAAGATTTCCTTTCTGTATTTCATCCAGAATTGACTGAAAATTGCTTCCCCTGCCTGATGCTAAAACACCTAACCTGAGTTGTCTTATACATTTCATATTACAATCTTACTTCTATGCGGGCTTTTTCTCGCAAATCTTTGATAAGACTTCTGTATTTTTCAAGAAATTTCTGTTCATTAAGTTGTTTGCTTACGAGTTCTTTCATTTCATCGGGATTAGCTGGCGATAATTTGGCATCAAGTTTTATAATATGGAGTCCTTTTTCTGTCCAGAAAGGCTTGGTTATTTCACCTATTTTTATTTTTGAAATTGCATCAATAAATTCTTTTGCAAGAATATCTTTATTTACTACACCAAGCTCACCGCCCTGTTGACCTGAAGCATCTTCTGAATATTCTTTTGCAAGCTTACTAAAATCCTCACCATTCTTGATGCGTTCTATAATTTGCATAGCTTTCTCTTCAATAGTTTTACGTTCAGAATCATCGGCAGGTTTTTTAAAAAATATTTGTTTTATTTTGTAAGTTTCGTTTTGGGTTAATGTTTCTTTGTTTTCATCAATATATTTTTTAATCTCTTCATCCGTCACAACTATTTTACTCCTTATTTTTCTGTTTAAAAACTGATTTACGAGTATTTGTTCGGAAAGAATTTTTTTATACTCATCCATCGAAATTCCCTCTTTTTTAAGATTTTCCTCGAGCATCTTATCTGTCATAGAATATTTTGATTTTATATTTTCAATAGCTTCCTTTAATTCTTCCCGAGAAACACTCATGCCGATTCTTTTGGCTTCCTGTAATTGTAATCTGAAATCAATGAGTTTTTCGAGAAAAACAGGTTCATTTGACCTGAATATTTTCAAACGATCTTCTTCAGACATTGACTTAAGTTGCTCTGAAGCTTCATTTTCCATCATTTTATATAATTCACTCCATGTTATAACATCATCGTTAACCACTGCAATTACTCTATCAAGCATCACCGCCGGGCAAGCATAAAATGGATAAGTCAAAATCAAGAAAAAAAATATTAAACAGATCATGTATCTCTTCATAATTTATTCCTTTAATTTTTAAATAATTTGTTCAACGATTATTTAACCACATAAAGTAAAATAAACTCAAGAATACTATAAAAAATAATTATTTAGCTCATGCTTATAATTAATTTGAAACTATTTTTTTATTATGTTAATATAGCTGTCACCCTTTGAGAACAGATTAACTTATCAAAAGACCTTTAAAAGCACTATAAGTGCATATATAAGAACAGGGCGATATGGAAGAAACCCTTAAGAAGATCTTAAAAACCTATCATGAAAATAGTGGCAATATTATAACTATCCTTCAGGATATTGAAAAAAACTTCGGCCACATTCCAGAAGAAGCTGTAAACTGGTTCGCAAAAAAACTTGATATTCCCGCAAGTCGTTTTTATGGTGTCGCGACTTTCTATTCCCAATTCCATCTTAAGCCAAGAGGTAAAAACATCATTACTGTATGCAGAGGAACCGCATGTCATGTAAAAGGCTCGGAAAGATTAATAAACAGATTATGTCTTGAACTTGATATTCCTGAAGGCGAAGAAACTACATCCGATCTTAAGTTCACTGTTGAGAAAGTTAATTGTATTGGCGCTTGCGGTATTGCGCCTGTTACTCTTATAAACAACACAGTTCATGGCAGAATGACTATTGACAAGCTAATTAAAGAAATAAAAAAAATAAAATCTGAATAAATGGAAAAGAATATCATCATAAAAGTATGTATGGGAACAGGTGGAGTTGCTTCAGGAGGAGAAGAAGTTCTCGCAAAATTTAGAGAAATGATTACCGAATCAAATTTAAACGCAAAAATATCCTCAAATTGTCATGCTCAGAAAGTCGGCTGCAGGGGATTTTGTTCAAAAGACGTACTGGTTGACGTGATTGTTGATGATGTTAAGACAACTTATAAACACATTAAACCCGATATGGTTGAAAGAATATTCAACGAACATGTTATTAACGGAGTCCCTGTAAATGAATGGCTTGCAGGTCCTGAATATAATAATTTTCATGATAAACAAACAAAAGTAGTTTTATCCCATTGCGGAGATATAGACCCTGAAGATATTGATTCTTATATAGCTGTTGGTGGATACAATGCTGCTAAAAAAGCTGTTCTTGAAATGGCTCCTGAAGAAATAGTTAATATTATTAAAAATTCTAATTTACGCGGACGCGGAGGAGCAGGTTTTCCAACAGGATTAAAATGGGAACTCGGGTTAAGAATAAAATCAGATGTTAAATACGTAATATGTAATGGTGATGAAGGGGATCCTGGCGCATTTATGGACAGATCTGTGATGGAAGGAGACCCTCATTCTGTAATTGAAGGAATGATTATATGTGCAAAAGCAACTCAATCAAACTCTGGTTATATTTATGTGCGTGCAGAGTATCCTTTGGCTGTAAAACGCTTACAGATGGCAATTGAGCAATGCCTTATGAAAAACTTTCTCGGTAACAATATATTTGGTTCTGATTTCTCTTTTGATCTTAAAATTTTTCAGGGAGCAGGAGCTTTTGTCTGCGGAGAAGCAACTGCCCTGATGCGCTCAATAGAAGGAAAACGCGGAATGCCGAGTCCAAAACTCTGGCGTTCTGCCGAAAGAGGATTATGGGATAAACCTACAGTGTTGAACAATGTAGAAACTTTTGCTAATGTGCCAAAAATTATTCTTAATGGTGCGAATTGGTATAGAAAACTCGGAACTGAAAGAAGCGGCGGAACAAAGGTTTTTTCATTGTCAGGCAAAGTCAGAAATACCGGACTTGTAGAAGTGCCACTCGGAATATCTCTAAGAGAAATAATCTATGATATTGGAGGCGGGATCGAAGGCGGTAAAAATTTTAAAGCTGTTCAGACCGGAGGACCTTCAGGCGGTTGTATTCCCGCAGAACTTCTTGATACAGAAGTAGATTATGAATCACTTGCACGCGCAGGCTCAATAATGGGTTCAGGCGGTATGGTAGTTCTTGATGAAAATACCTGCATGGTTAATACGGCAAAATTTTTCCTTGAATTTACTCAAGCGGAATCATGCGGCAAATGTACTCCGTGCAGAATAGGAACAAAAAGAATGCTTGAAATTCTCGAAAGAATAACCTCCGGGAAAGGCAAAGACGGAGACATCGAACTCCTTGAAGAATTGGGGAATCATATCCGAGCAACTTCTTTATGCGGGTTGGGAATGACAGCAGCAAATCCTGTTTTAAGCACATTAAAATATTTCAGAGATGAATATATCGCTCATATAAAGGAAAAAAGATGTCCTGCTGCAGTATGCAGGGATTTGATTACTTTTACGATAATTGAAGAGCTTTGCAAAGGCTGTGGTTCATGTAAAAGAGTTTGTCCTGCTGACGCAATAAGAGGCACAAGAAAATCGCCTCATAGAATAGATAAAGAATTATGCATAAAATGCGGAAGCTGTTTTGATGCCTGTAAGTTCAAAGCAATTCTGAAGGTTTAATATTATGGTTACTCTTAAAATAGACGGAAAGAAAGTGACAGTCAGAAAACTCTCAACAATTCTCGATGCTGCTCGTAAACTCGATATTCCTATACCAACTTTGTGTCATCATCCTGAGCTTTCACCATATGGCGGATGCAGACTTTGCCTCGTGGAAATCAAAGGTTCTCCCAAACCGGTCGCCTCATGTACAACTTTTGCAAAAGATGGCATGGAAGTTATAACAACAAGTCCGCATCTTGAAAAATTAAGGAGAACAACTCTTGAACTATTGCTTTCAGATCATCCGAACGATTGCATGGTTTGCGAACGGGCTGGAGATTGTAAATTGCAGGAACTTGCATATTTTTATGGCATAAGAGAAAACAGATTTGCGGGAGAAAAAAGGTCTTATAAAAAAATAGATAATAATCCATTTATTAATAGAGACATGGAAAAATGCATTCTCTGCGGTCAATGCGTTCGGGTGTGCGAAGAGATTCAAGGAGTTGGTGCAATAGATTTTGCATATAGAGGGCTCAAGACTCTTGTAAGTCCTCCATTTGAAAAAGATCTTAATTGTGAATTTTGCGGTCAATGCGTGGCAGTATGTCCCACAGGCGCTTTAACCGGTAAGATGTGGGCTAATAAAGGAAGACAAAAATTCAAAGAAGTCGAAACAATATGCCCGTATTGCGGGTGTGGTTGTAATATTATTTTACATATAAGACGAAACAAAGTCGTTAGAGTTTCTTCCAGAGAAGATTCTATAAATAGTGGATGGTTATGCGCAAAAGGAAGATTTGGCTTTAGTTTTATTGACCATCCTGACAGATTGAAAAAACCTTTAATAAGAACTGCTTCTAAAGATAATGATACAGAAGATTCTAACGATTCAAAATTACAAAAACAGGCTTACCTGAAAAAATTCAAAGAAGTAGAATGGGATGAAGCTCTGGATTATATTGCGGCAAAGCTTAAAGAAATTAAAGAAAAATACGGAGCTGACTCTATCGGAGGTCTTTCATCAGCAAGATGTACGAATGAAGAGAATTATCTTTTTCAGAAATTTATAAGAGCAGTGATTGGCACTAATAATATTGATCACTGCGCAAGATATTGACACAGCGCATCAGTAGCCGGTCTGGCTAAAGTATTCGGTTCGGGCGCTATGACAAATTCCCTGCAGGAGATAGAAAATCATGACCTTATTTTTGTAATAGGTTCAAATACAACAGAGTCTCATCCAATAATCGGGCTCAAGATGAAGAAAGCTGTAAGAAAAGGCGCTGAACTTATTGTTGCTGACCCGAGAAAAATTGATCTTGTAAGATTTTCGAGCATATGGTTACAACACAAACCAGGAACAGATGTGGCGCTCTTAAATTCGATTATGCACGTAATTATCAAAGAAGGTTTAATAGATCAGAAATTTATAAATGAACGCACCGAAGGTTTTGAGTTATTCAAAGATTCCTTAAAAGAATTTACTCCTGAGAAAGGTGAAAAAATAACAGGTGTTCCAGAGGAAAAAATTATAAAAGCAGCTCAAATGTATGGTAATGCAGTTCGTCCAGGGATATACTTTACCATGGGAATTACCCAGCATTCACATGGAACAGACAATGTGCTTTCTATTGCAAATCTTGCCTTAATGACAGGAAATCTTGGCAGAGAATGCACAGGTGTAAATCCGTTAAGAGGCCAGAATAATGTTCAAGGCGCTACAGATATGGGCTGCATACCTAACTTTTTAACCGGCTATCAAAATGTTGAAATATCAGGTATAAGAAAAAAATTTGAAAAAATATGGGGCACAAAACTCCCCGAGAAAAAAGGATTGACAGCAACTGAAATGATACAGGCAGCATTTGAAGGAAATCTCAAGGCGCTGTATATAATGGGCGAGAATCCGGTTATGAGCGACCCTGATATGCGTCACACCATTGCTGCTTTAAAAAATCTTGAATTTTTGGTTGTACAGGATATATTTTTTACTGACACAGCAGAACTTGCTGATGTTATTTTACCTGCTGCATGTTTTGCTGAAAAAGATGGGACATTTACAAACACTGCAAGAATGGTTCAACGCATAAGAAAAGCTGTCGAACCTCCTGAAGGAGCAAGAGAAGACTCTTCAATTATAATAGGGTTATCTGAGAAAATGGGATATAAAATGCAATATAATCTAATTGAAGAAATATTTTATGAAGCAGGAAAACTCTGGCCTGCTCTGGCAGGCATTACATATAAAAGAATAGCTAAGAAGGGGTTGCAGTGGCCATGTCCAACCATTGATCATCCGGGGACGCAATATCTATTCAAAGGTGGGTTCCCGCGCGGAAAAGCTACTTTTACTGTAGTAAATTATAGAGAATCAAGCGAAACACCTGATGATGAATTTCCATTTATTCTAACAACAGGTAGACAGCTTTTTCAGTATCATACAGGGACAATGACTCGTAGAGTAAAAGCTATAGATAATATTTCTCCAAAAGCATTTGCAGAAATAAATCCTGAAGATGCTAAAATGCTCGGTATCAGAGATAATGAGTTAATAACAGTTATATCAAGAAGAGGAGCAATTGATATTAATGTAAAAATTTCCGAGAGACCTTTGCAGGGTGTTGTTTTTATACCATTTCATTTTAGTGAGGCTGCTGCAAATGTATTAACAAATAGTGCTCTTGACCCCATTGCAAAGATTCCGGAATATAAAATTTGTGCTGTAAAAATCCAAAAAAAGTTATAAAGAAAGGGTGGAGTTATATATGAAATATCAAAGTTTAAAAAGGAGGGGATGGTTATGATTAAACCAGAAGATTTAAAACAACAGGTGCTTTTGAAGGAAATTAATGATGCCGGGCTTAAGAAAATTGCAGCAATAGCAAAACAGGTTTCAATTAAAAAAGGAGAGCCTCTTTTTAAAGAAAAAGAAGATACTAAAGGATTGTGGCTCATTCATTCAGGGAAAATTGAAATTTCCCGTGTTACGGCAGATGGCTGGAGACAGACACTTGTAGTTTTGCCTGCAGGACATTTTTTTGGAGAACTTTCAATTCTCGAAAACAGAAAACATGTTGCTTCTGCAGTAGCTCTTGAAGATACTGAATTATTTCTTATACCAAAAGAAGATTTTGAAAAGCTGATTAGCGAAGACTGCGGTCTTGCTCTGAATATTATCAAACAGATGGCAATAGTTATGAGCAAGAATCTCAGAAGAATGAATGATAAATTCCTTAGTGCATTAATAAGCTATTAGATTCTGTTATCTGTTATTCATTTTATTAAGTGCATCTGTTTTATTTGAATAACTGATAGCGGATAATTTTATACAACAGGAGGGAACAAAAATGCCTTTGGATCCAACAAAACATGCAGATTGGGAAATTGCTGAAGCTGCAGAAGCAAATATGAAAACAGTCTATCAGTTAGCAGATGAACTTGGACTTGAAAAGAAAGAACTACTTCCGCACGGACATTATGTGGCAAAACTTGATTTCAAAAATATTCTGAACCGCATGAAAAACAGGCCTGACGCTAAATACATTGATGTAACAGCAATAACGCCCACGCCTTTAGGAGAAGGAAAATCAACAACAACTATGGGACTGACACAGGGACTTGGTAAAAGAGGGAAAAAAGTCATAGCAGCAATACGTCAGCCGTCAGGCGGTCCAACCATGAACATTAAAGGTTCAGCAGCAGGTGGAGGACTTTCACAGTGTATTCCGCTTACCCCTTTTTCTCTCGGACTTACGGGTGATATTAATGCAATTATGAACGCACACAATCTTGCAATGGTTGCGCTTACTTCACGAATGCAGCATGAATTCAATTATTCTGACGAACAACTTTCAAAACGTAAACTCAGAAGATTGAGCATTGATCCACGCAATGTGGAAATGAAATGGATAATGGATTTTTGCGCACAGGCACTAAGGGAGATAATAATCGGTATTGGCACTAAAAACGATGGATTCATGATGAAATCAGGATTTGCAATTGCTGTATCTTCAGAAATTATGGCAATACTTGCAGTTTCAAAAGATCTTAAAGATATGCGTGAAAGAATGGGAAGAATAGTTGTTGCATACGATAGAACAGGAAATCCTATTACAACTGAAGACCTTGAAGTCGCAGGAGCAATGACTGCATGGATGGTAGAAGCAATAAATCCAAATCTTATGCAGACAATAGAAGGTCAACCAGTTCTTGTTCATGCAGGACCATTTGCGAATATTGCAATCGGACAATCCTCAATTATCGCAGATAGAGTCGGGCTTAAACTTTCTGAATACCATATAACTGAATCAGGCTTTGGAGCTGACATAGGTTTTGAAAAATTCTGGAATCTTAAATGCAGATTTTCTGGATTAAAGCCTAATGCCGCTGTTATAGTTGCAACTATTAGAGCATTAAAATGTCATGGCGGAGGACCTATTCCGATTCCAGGAAGACCCATGCCTGAAGAATATAAACATGAAAATGTTGAATGGGTTGAAAAAGGCTGTGCAAATCTTGTCCATCATATCAATACAATTAAAAAAGCAGGAATAAATCCAGTTGTTTGTATAAATGCTTTTCATACCGATACAGAGAATGAAATAAAAACAGTTAGAAAGATTGCAGAATCTGCAGGAGCAAGGGTTGCTCTTTCAAAGCACTGGCAGTATGGAGGTGAAGGTGCTCTGGAACTTGCTGATGCAGTTATTGATGCATGTAATGAACCAAATGATTTTAAATATTTATATGAGCTTTCCACACCTTTAAAAGAACGTATAGAAAAAATAGCAAAAGAAGTCTATGGAGCTGATGGAGTTGAATATTCTCCCGAGGCACTTGTAAAAATGCAGAAATTAGAAGAAGACCCTGAAATGTCTAAACTTGGGACATGCATGGTTAAAACACATCTAAGTCTTTCTGATAACCCAAATATAAAAGGCGTTCCTAAAAACTGGAAACTTTTTATCAGAGATATACTTATTTATAAAGGTGCAGGTTTTGTAGTTCCTGTTGCAGGCGCTATTAAACTTATGCCCGGAACAGCTTCAGACCCGGCATTCAGGAGAATCGATGTAGATGTGGAAACAGGAAAGGTAAAAGGACTTTTTTAGTTTTATCAAATTAAAACGCCTGTCTTACTATTTTAAATATAGCTATGCTATATTTATTACATTAATATTAAAGACAGGCGTTTTATATTTAAGCCAATGAAAAAAGTTGGATTCATATATGATGATATTTTTTTAAAGCATGAAATGCCTTCAGGACATCCTGAATCATCAAAGAGACTTGTCCGGATTGTTGAAACTCTCAGGAATTCTGATATATGGGAAAAGCTTATTCATATGAAACCAGAAAAAGCAACCGAAGAAGACATTCTTGCAGTACATACAAAATCTTATTACGATACATTGAAAAATTTTAGAGGATACTTTGATTCTGATACTTACATATCAGAAAATTCTTTCGAGGTAGCCCATTATGCCGCGGGCGCAGTTATTAAAGCAATTAATTTATGTAAAAAAGGCGAACTGAACAATGCTTTTTGTGCAGTCAGACCACCCGGACATCACGCTGAAGCAAACAAAGCAATGGGTTTCTGCATTTTTAATAACGTTGCAATTGGAGCCCGCTACGCACAAAAAATTGGATACCAAAAGGTATTCATTATAGATTTTGATGTACATCATGGTAACGGTACCCAACATATTTTTGAAGAAGATGAAACTGTTTTTTATTTCAGCACACATCAATATCCTCATTATCCTGGAACTGGAAGAGATATAGAAAGAGGCAAAGGAAAAGGCGAAGGAACAACATACAATGTTGCAATGCATGCAGGTTCGGGTGACAAAGATTATTATTATGTATATCGCGACATTTTACCAGGACTTGTGAAAAAATTTAGACCTGATATAATACTTGTATCAGCAGGCTATGATATAAATGCATCTGATCCTTTATCTAATATTTATATAACCGGTGAAGGCATGAGAAATATAATACGTGGAATACTTTTACGTTCCACAACAACATATCTGCCTTCAATGCCTTATGTTTTTGTACTTGAAGGCGGATATGACCTTGACTCACTCAGCAAGTCAGTTTATATAACAATAAAGGAACTTTTAGAAGATTAGCAAATAATTTTTATCTTTAATATCCGTTGCAATAATTTTTAATCACCACTATAATTTGAAATAAAAGAAAAATCATGAATAACAAAAACAGATATAGTTTTATATTAATTATTTTATTACTGATGTTCTGTATTTTTTCTTTCCAGAATATTTTAGTGGCAGAAACATCCAATGAAAATAGACAAATTATGGTTATTACAATCAATAGTGTAATCAATCCTATATCAGCTGAGTTTATACAAAAAAGCATTGCAAGGGCAAATGACAAAAATTTTGAAGCTCTTGTAATCGAACTTGACACACCTGGTGGACTTGATGCAAGTATGAGAACAATTGTGAAGGAGATAATTAATAGCAGAGTTCCCGTGATTGTTTATGTTTCACCAAGTGGAAGCAGAGCTGCTTCTGCAGGGGTTTTTATAACTCTTGCTGCTCATATAGCTGCAATGTCTCCTGGAACGAATATAGGTGCTGCGCATCCAGTAGGCATTGGTGATAAAATGGATAAAACAATGGCTGAAAAAGCAACTAATGATGCAGTTGCATATATTAAATCTATTGCTGAACAAAGAGGCAGGAATGCAAAATGGGCAGAGGCCGCTGTAAGAAAAAGCATCTCTTCAACAGAAATAGAAGCTCTTAATCAAAATGTAATAGATATTATTTCAAAAGATTTAAATACACTTTTAAATGATATTAATGGTAAAAAAGTCAAAACAATTTCCGGGGAAAAAATTCTTCGCACAAAAGATGGCGTTATTTTTAGACAGGAAGCTGGTTTACGGCATAAGATTTTAAATTTAATATCTGATCCGAATGTGGCTTATATTTTAATGTTGCTTGGGTTTTACGGTCTGTTTTTTGAACTCACTAATCCCGGGGCAATTTTCCCGGGGGTTTTAGGCGGAATATGTCTGATTCTTGCTTTTTATTCTTTTCAAACTTTACCTGTGAATTATGCAGGTCTTTTGTTAATTGTACTTGCGATTATTTTTTTCTTGCTTGAAATAAAAATAGTATCACATGGCGTATTGACTATTGGTGGTATAATTTCCATGCTTATTGGTTCAATAATGCTGTTTGAATCTCCAGCGCCATTTATGAAGCTATCCTTAGCAATTATTCTACCTTCAGTCATTGTTACTACAATTTTTTTTACAGTTATTGTAGGATTATCATATAAAGCTCAAAAACGAAAACCGGTTACTGGAGCAGAAGGACTTAAGGGTTCCGTTGGTATAGCAGAAACTGATATTACGAAAAATAGCGGAATGGTGTTGGTTCATGGAGAAATATGGTCAGCATATTCAGATGAACCAATAGCTAAAGGTGAACGGGTTATAGTAGAATTTGTCTCGGGACTGAAATTAAAAGTCCGCAAACAAGGAGGCTGAGATGTCAATATTTGCACCATCTTTTATGGGTTTTATTTTTATTATTTTCCTGATTGTCTATTTCCTTTCAAGCGCAATAAGAATATTAAGGGAATATGAAAGAGGAGTTGTTTTCAGGCTCGGAAGAATCATACCTGTCAAAGGTCCGGGTCTTGTGATAATTCTTCCTGTTGTTGATAAATTGGTAAAAGTCAGCCTTCGAACTGTAACTATGGATGTGCCGGCTCAAGATATTATTACAAAGGACAATATTTCGGTTAAAGTCAATGCTGTTGTATATTTCAGAGTTATGGACCCAATAAAAGCAATAACCGAGGTTGAAGATTATTACTTTGCAACTTCTCAGATTGCTCAAACAACACTCAGAAGCATTCTTGGACAGAGCCAGCTTGATGATTTACTTGCAAAAAGGGAAGAAATTAATGCAGAACTTCAGAAGGTAATTGATTTTCAGACTGAGCCGTGGGGAGTAAAAGTTACAGCAGTTGAAATTAAAAATGTTGATTTGCCAGCTGAGATGTTAAGAGCAATAGCAAAACAAGCAGAAGCAGAGCGTGAAAGAAGAGCTAAAATCATTCATGCAGAAGGTGAATTTCAGGCAGCGCAAAAACTTACAGAAGCTGCTAATATTATTGCTACCGCGCCTTCAGCTCTGCAATTAAGATTTTTGCAGACATTGACAGAAATAGCAACCGAGAAAAATTCAACCATAATTTTCCCTGTCCCGATTGATCTGATAAAACCCTTCATGGAAATGGGGAAAAAAGACTAAAATCTGGAGGTGTGCAAAAATAATTGAAAAACAGGATATGGCTTAAATTAGTTATCCTGATTACAATTATAGCAGGTTCATCTCTTGTTTTATATCAGACAGGTTTAATTTCATTTTTCCTGAGCAGGGATAAAATTAAACTATTTCTTGAATCATTAGGACCGCTGTCATCTATTGGTTTTGTACTTCTTCAAGCCTCTCAAGTAATAATTTCACCAATACCCGGGGAAGTCACAGGTTTTATGGGCGGGTTTTTTTTCGGCACAACACCTGGAATAATTCTCTCTACAATAGGGCTTACTATTGGTTCTTGGATAGCTTTTACACTTTCAAGATATTTAGGAAGACCTTTTGTTGAGAGGTTTGTAAAAAAAGAAACACTTGATCGTTATGATTATCTTTTACATCATAAAGGAGCTTTTCTTGTTTTCCTGCTTTTTTTAATTCCCGGGTTTCCGAAAGATTATCTTTGCTATATTCTGGGGCTTGGTCATCTAAGCACCAGAGAATTTCTTATTATAAGTACTGTTGGAAGATTTCTGGGAACTGTTCTCCTTACATTAGGGGGCGATTATATACGTCATCATCAGTATTATCGATTTTCAATATTGCTTGGTATCGCTATTATTTTTATTCTTTTTTCGTTAGCATATAAAGACAAAATAGAAAAATTATTCAAAAAATATTCTATACATAAATAAAAAATAATATCACTAAACTAAAATAAAAATAGGGCACCTAACAATGACTAAATTTATGAAAAAAATAAACTATTGGAGGCTGAAGTATAAAAAACAATAAACAATTACGGTTATGATGCCCGTTTCGGTTAGCAGCTAAGTCGTTCGTCTATATCATATTACCGCTTGGCGTTACCGATATGGGATTCATTACAGTTTGACGCTTTTTGTTTAACAAAATTTCCTTTATTAAAGTGAGAGCAAGGGATTGTTATATACGTATTTCAGATAAGGGAAAGGAGGTGAAACTGCAGTTTTGTATTTTGGTTATAACGTAATAACTACTAAATAAAATTCCTGAATTATCAGGAACTATTCCAGAAGGGGGTAGAGAGAATGCAGAACGCAAAAACAATGCAATATGAAAGAACAAGAAGATTTGAAAGAAAACCTTATTCAGAAGTTATAGCTTATTCATTAGGCGTAAAAGAGGACAAAAAACGTAAGTGGATTGATTTAACTGGCAGGGCAATTAACATCAGCGAAGCAGGCATATGTATTGAAACAGAGTATCCACTAACACCTGGACATATGCTGTGGTTTAACAATGGCCTTGACAATAAAGCAGGATTTGTAAGATGGTCAGCTCGATATGATGACAAATTCAGAGCAGGCATCGAACTTGATGGCAATAATATAAAGCAACTTGATGAAGCTACAGAGATATTTATAAAAAGACTTGAAGAAATTGAAAAACGCTGTGATAATTCTGACGAAAAACCAGAAGCTATAATGTCATCTATTAAAAATGCATTTGATGACATGCTTAATTCCTGCAGATTGTTTGAAATAGCAGTTAATGATGAAGAAATAATCAAAGATGCAAGAATAAGATTTCGTCAGAAGACTAACAAAATATTTTCAAAAAGCTATTGCATTAATCGTGCAAGAACATGGCCGCAGGGTTATCAGGGAGATTACAAAACTCTTGAAAGCATATACCGTAATACACCTTTATCCAGTGGGTTTGGATATTACCTTGACTTATATTGTCTTGGCTGGCCATTAGGAAGAGGAGTAAGGAATAGATTGCAAAAACTTAAGGATATTTTAAAAGAAGAAATATCATACAGACAGAACCCAAAAATTTTAAACATAGCCTGCGGATCATGTCGTGAAGTTTTTGAGCTTGCAGGTGTTATTGAAAAATCAGGCGCAAAAATAACTTGTATAGATCTTGATGATGATGCTCTTGCATTTGCTGCAAACAGATTATCATTTACAAATATTAGTCCTGCAATTTCAAATCAAGTAGTTCTGAGAAAATATAATGCCTTAAGAATGTTCGACGATGAGTTAAATATGACAGAGTTCGGGAAACAGGATATAATTTATAGCATCGGGTTATTTGATTATCTGGATACAGAATTTTTGATAAAATTATTTAGAGCTCTTTATGAATTGCTGAATCAAGGAGGCGTATTAATAATTTCTTTTAAAGATGCCATGCGTTATCGCTCACAGGAATATCACTGGATTGTTGATTGGGACGGATTTCTTCAGAGGACAGAAGAAGATTTTATGGATATTTTTTCAAAAGCAAATATTCCAATGCATTATATTTCTGAACAGCGTGAAGAAACTGGCGTTATAGTTTTCTATACGGTAAGAAAATAATATGAAGAAAAAAGTGGTAATTACAGGAGTTGGAATACTATCGTCTATTGGCATTGGGAGACAGGCTTTTCGTGAAGCCCTGTTTCAAGGCAGAATTGGTTTTAAGCCAATAACACTTTTTGATACTTCAAAATATTCTGTAAAAACAGGAGGTGAGATAACTGATTTTGATCCTTTAGCTTTCTTAGAAAAAAAGGGATTGAGGGAATTAGACAGAAGCACGCGGTTAGTTTGCTCTGCTGCAAAACTCGCTATTGATGACAGTAAAATAATTATAACTGAATCAAATACCCATTCTATCGGCGTTTCAATTGGTACAACATTTGGCAGTCTAAAAAGCATTGCGGAATTTGACAGGACAAGTCTTATCGAAGGACCGAGATATGTAAACCCTTCCTTTTTCCCGAACACTGTAATAAACTCTCCTGCCAGCAGGATTTCAATAAGATTTAAAATAAAAGGGTTCAACACAACCATATCAACTGGTTGTTGTGCAGGAATAGACGCTATTTCATATGCTTCAGATTTTATAAGCATGGCGAGAGCTGATATTGTTTTTGCAGGAGCAGTTGAAGAGCTTTGCGAGGATACCTTTTTTATATTGCAAACTATGGGATGTGTTTCAGGAACAAATGGAGGCAAAGCTCAATGCTGTCCTTTTGATGCCCGGAGGAATGGTATAATTTTTTCAGAAGGTTCAGCAGTGCTTACCCTTGAAGAAGAAAATCATGCGATACAAAGGAATGCAAATATACTTGGTTATATTTCAGGATATGCTAATGCCTTTGACTATACATCTGATGGTTATTTTAAATGCAGTGGCAAAGGGCTCGAAAATGCAATAAGACTTGCATTGAAGGATGCAAAATTAACTACTGAAGATATAGATTGTATTTTTTCTTCAGCAAATTCAACAAAAGAACTGGATGTACTTGAGACAGGAGTAATAAAAAACGTTTTTGGTAAAAAGGCGTATGACATTCCTATTACTGCGGTAAAATCAATGCTTGGCGAAACATATTCTGCCGGCGGAGCGCTTGCGTGTGCTTCTGCTGTGGAAGCTTTAATTCATAAGACAATTCCACAGACTGTTAATTTTGAGGAAAAAGACCCTGAATGTGATCTTGATTATGTTACAGAAGGCGTAAGAAAAAAAGACCTTACAAATATTTTGATACTATCAACAGACTTCTATGGCAACAATTCAGTATTAATAATAAGCAGGTATGGTTAACGCATGTATTAAAGTAAAAGGTCTTTTGCTTTTATTAAATAAAAATTGGAGATACTTTATGAAACTGAGTTTTGAAGATATTAAAAAGATTATACCCCAGCGTTTTCCATTCATCATGATTGATAAAATTATTGATATTGAACCAGGCAAATCTGCAACAGCAATAAAAAATATTTCAGGAAATGATATCTTTTTTTTGGGTCATTTCCCTGATAAAGCAGTTATGCCCGGGGCTGCAATTATTGAAGCAATGGCACAGGCATCTATAGTGCTTTTTGCAACAGCAAAAGGTGATGGAAACGGTAAACCTCAAATATATCTCTTTGGTTCGGTAAAAGCCCGTTTTCACCATCCTGTTTTTCCCGGTGATCAACTTATAATTAAAGTTGAGAACGTAAAGTCCCTCCCAAATGGAGCATATGTTTCAGGAGAAGCTTTTGTAGATGAAAAAAAAGTATCGGAGGCTGAATTAGTATTCAGTGTGCAAAATGAATAAAACAAGAGTTGTAATAACAGGGCTGGGAGTTGTTTCATCAATTGGAATCGGATGGCAGGAATTCTGGAGAAATCTTCTTTCTGGAAAATCTGGAATAAGTCCTGTAACTGCCTTTGACACATCAAAGCACTTTACACATAATGGAGGGCAGATAAAGGATTTTATTTTTGAAAAATATTTTCCAGAA
>JACAFE010000054.1 GCA_013388435.1 Nitrospirota bacterium
CCTTCTGTTATAACAGGATTTGATGCCGAAGATATTCTCACATCAATAATGATGCTTCTTACCCAGATAGCTGAAGGAAGAGCAGAGATTGAAATACAATATACAAGTGTGGTTAAACCCGAGGGAAACCGTAAAGCAGTTGAGTTGATTAATGAGTATTTTGAACCATGTGATGCGAATTGGAGAGGTATTGGTGTCATTCCGGGAAGCGGTTTAAAATTGAAAAGAAGCAAAAAGCATCTGGATATAAACAGTATACTTAAAATTGATGTGAGTGAATCACATGAACCAAAAGGGTGTCAATGCGGCTATGTTCTAAGGGGAATAAAAATACCTACCGAGTGTAAGCTGTTTGGCAAAGCCTGTACACCCGAACATCCTGTAGGTGCCTGCATGGTCAGCACAGAAGGAAGCTGCGCTGCATATTATAAATATTCCGGTTCGATGAAATAGATAATTAAACTTGATAATGCAATTAACCGCAAAATATACATTAGGAAAATCAAATTTTACAAGTGAGTTTAGAAATTTTTATAATTTTCTCAATACACTCTTTTGTGTAGGATTAAACAATAATCGTGTCTAAGTGTATATAATGAAAACACAGAGAGTTGCCTGTAATTGAACTTATTATAAATTAAAATATTTTTAAGAACTCTATGATTTTATTAAAATGCATTTTTAGATTAATATTTAATGTATGAAATCAGATACATTGGTTATAGTTCCTGCTTATAATGAAGAAAAAAATATTGAAAAAGTTGTACATTCAATTAAAAAATTATACCCTTTCTTAGATTTAATTGTTATAAACGACGGCTCAACTGACATGACTGCAGCAAAAGCTCAAAGCGCGGGTGCATTAGTACTTTCCCATCCTTTTAATATGGGATATGGTGTTTCCTTACAAACAGGCTATAAATATGCTGTTTACAATAATTACCAGTATCTTGTTCAAATAGACGGAGATGGTCAGCATGATCCGTCAAGTATAGGGAAGCTCCTTGAGGTAATTAAGAAAGGTTCGGCAGACATTGTACTTGGATCAAGATTTATTGAAGGAAATAATTATAGAACTTCAATATTTAGAATGGTAGGAATTTATTTATTTAGATATGTACTAAAACTTCTCTCAGGAAAAGAAATAAAAGACGTTACAACAGGATTTCAAGCAATGAATAGAAGAGTGCTTGATTTATTTATTACGGATGTATTTCCTTGTGATTATCCTGATGCAGATGTGATACTTTTACTCTCACGTCTTGGTTTTAATATTCAAGAAATCCCTGTCATTATGTATTCTAATGCAGATGGAAAATCTATGCATAACAATCCAGTGAAAGTTCTTTATTATATATTTAAGATGATACTTTCAATGTTTCTTACTAAGCTAAGAAAATATTAATCTAAAATGCATTTTTAAATTGTTTAATAATAATTTTAAGTCTTTAAATTGTAGGAGGTTTAAAATGCCTTTAAAACAGGAAATTGTAGCTTTTACAATTGCATTTTCAATATTTATTGTAATCCTTGAGCTTGTCAGAGAGAAAAAACTCAGGGAAGAATATTCATGGTTATGGTTGTTAACTAGTGCTGGGCTGATAATACTTACTATAAGGTATGACATTTTAATCTGGATAACATATATGATCGGGGCAGTTTTGCCGACATCAACACTGTTTTTTTTCGCTATAATTTTTCTTATGTTGGTATGTATTCAATTCTCCATTAGAATTAGTCGACTTACTAATCAGGTAAAAGATCTTACACAGGAAATAACAATACTTAGAGCAAACAATATTGAAAAAATTAGGACTTAATTTATTAACCCAGAAAATGCAATTGCAAAAAATAAATTTATTTTTATTATGTTTATTGGATGGTTTAAATAAACATTTCAATAATTTTTATTTAATCTAATGAAAAATATAAGACAAAAACTTATTTTTCTATTAAAGATTATTTTTAGTTTTATTATATTATATTACCTCTTTTCCAAAGTTGGTATAAAACCTGTAATCGACACTGCAATTAAAATTCCCATGCATTTTTTTGTTTTAGTGATTTTAATACATTTTGTAATCATGTATCTTTCTGCTTTGAGAACAAGATTGCTATTGAGGTTTAAAATAAAAATTAGCAGGCTATTCTCAATTAGTGCAATAACTTATTTTTTTAATACATTTACTCCGGCAAATATGGGTGGGGATATTATAAAACTATATTTTATAAAAAAAGAAATTAAAAATAATTTTTCAAATGGTTCAATGACTGATGCGCTTGCGCCTATTTTTATGGAAAGATTTATGGGTCTTTTCGTAACTTTGTTTCTTTGTTTAATTTTTCTTCCTAACTTTCTTAATTATTATAAGATACAACAGATTTGGGCATTTCCTGCAATAATGACTATTTTCTTTATTTTGACTTTGGCGATATTACATTTTCAAGTTGGAAATAAAATAAAGTTGGTTGCTGATTTTTATAAAGCACTCAGCCATTTTAGCAGCAGAAAAAAATATTTATATATTTCTTTAATTTATTCCGTTACAATACAAGTGCTTAATACTATCAATATTTGTATATTATCTGAAGGACTTGGGTTAAATGTTTATTGCCTTTATTATTTCTCAATAATACCTTTAATAACTTTAATTAACTTAATACCAATTTCAATTGGAGGTCTTGGGATAAGAGAAGGAGCTTTTATTTTTTTTCTGAATATAGTTCATATCCCAGCTGATAAAGCATTAGCCTTATCTTTACTTAATTTTGCCATTACTTTTACAGCAAGCCTTATAGGCTTGATTGAGTATGTAAGATATAAAGATGCGCTGAAAGACAATAAATTTAGTATGTTATGAGAATACCATGCATAGAATAAATATTGAAAATATTCTGTTTATATTTTGAAAAATTCATATGGTTTTAATTAATATTTAGCTAATGTTTGATAAAAAGTTTGTATACTTTGTTTTAATTAGTTTGATCGCTATCATTGCTTATTCAAATACCTTCTATTTCCCATTCCATTTTGATGATATGCAGAATATCGTAGAAAATCAATTTATTAAAAATAAATATTATCTTTTTAATTATTCTCAATATTGTTCTAATGCTTTATCAATTGAAGAAAAGCATTTGTGCAAATTTGTTAATTCACGTTATATTGGCTATTTAAGTTTTGCTCTTAATTATTGGGTGCATGGTCTTGATGTTAGGGGATATCATATTACTAATTTGCTAATACATAATATCAATGCATTTTTAATTTATTTATTTACAATTATTACTTTAAATACACCATTCATGAAAAAAGATGTTTTAAATAAATATAGATATTCTATAGCTTTATTTGCAGCAATTTTATTTGTTGCACATCCCGTTCAAACACAGTCGGTTACATACATTGTACAGAGATTTACATCGTTGTCAGTATTGTTTTATTTATTATCTTTAACCTTTTTTATAATATGGAGGATAAATTATCAGAGTCAAGATGAAAATAATGAAAATAAAAGAAAAACATTGATAACATATAAAAATATATTGTTTTATATGTTGTCCTTAATATCATCTATTCTTTCAATGAAAACAAAAGAAATAGCTTTTACTCTTCCAGTTATTCTATTGATTTACGAAATAGTCTTTTTTAGAAAAAACAAAAAAGTATTTTTATTCATTATTCCATTTTTTCTTATTGCTATAATTATTTTATTGGATTTTATTACAATTGGATTTAAATGTACAAATTTGCTTAATTGTATAAATACTGAAACTAAGCTTCAAACTACAATTTCGCGCTGGAGCTATTTTATTACTGAATTAAGAGTAATAGTTACATATCTTAGACTTATATTTCTTCCTATTAATCAAAATCTTGATTATGATTATCCTATAGCTAATTCTTTTTTTGAAATACAAATATTTTTATCGTTTCTACTTATATTAATAATTATATTGTTTGGGATATTTATTCTTGTAAAATATAAAAAAAAATATGGTTCAGTTAGAATAATTTCTTTTGGTATATTTTGGTTTTTTATAGCACTTTCTATAGAATCAAGTATTTTCCCTATTGTTGATTTAATTTTTGAACACAGATTATATTTGCCTTCAGTGGGTATTTTTATAACTTTATCTTCTACTATTTTTTTATTTATAGCTGTATTTGAACAAAGATGGAAATATATTAAAAAAATAATGATAATTATTTTAATTCTATTAGTCATTATTTTTATGGTGGGTACATATTTAAGAAATATGGTCTGGAGTAATGATATAGTGCTCTGGAGTGATGTAGTAAATAAAAGTCCAAATAAATTAAGAGGATACTATAATTTAGCCCATGCATATCATAATGCCAATTATTTAGAAAAAGCTTTAGACATTTACAGAAAGGTTTTATCTATAGATAAAAATTATGAAGATGCTTATTATAATATGGCAAACATATATTATGTTAAGAAACGTTATGATAAGGCTATAGAAATGTACAATAAAGTGGTTAATTTAAATGGTATTAATTATCAGGCATATAATAACTTAGGTAATGTTTATCTTGATATTAAAGAATTCGATAAAGCATTAGATAATTATAATTTAGCTATCAGATTAAACCCTTTATCAGATAGGATTTATAATAATAGAGGAAGACTTTATTTAAAATTAAATCAATATGAAAAAGCAATAGAAGACTTTACAGAAGCAATACGTTTAAATCCAAATAAGGCATCATATTTTTTTAATAGAGGAATTGCTTTTTACAAAAAGGGAATAATACCAGAATATATACGTGATATGAGATTAGCCTGTTATATTGGTAATAAAGATGCCTGCAATTATATTATTCAAAGCCCTTACCCCTAAAATTACAGATAAAAAAATAAATTATTTTCGCTGGTTACACTTTAATTTAATGGATAACCTAAATAATGCATAAGACATCTGGCAATAGCTCAATTTATGAAACAAAATAAACTACCTTAGGCTGAGGGCAAATAGCTAATAGTTCATAGCTCTTTGTTCGTGTCTCATGGCTCTTTGCTCTTTGCTCTATAACCCCTTAGAAAATAGGATTAAGAGGGTTCTATAAAATAAATTTCCCGCAACATCTTTATTATTTCAATTGCATTTTTGGTATTGAATAAATTTATTTTTGTTATCCAATCTATTTAAGTTAAAATATAAAAAAAAATTATATAGACTAAATTGAAAGTATTTAAATTTTATTTCATATTATGAAAGAGCTTACGATTCTTTTGCCATGTTTAAATGAAGCAGAAACAATAGTTCAATGCATTAATAGAGCAAGGAAACTTCTTGATAATTATAACATTGATGGAGAAATACTTGTCTCGGATAATGGTTCTACTGATGGTAGTCAGGCAATATCAAAAAAACTTGGCGCAAGGGTGGTTGAATGTCCTGTAAGAGGTTACGGCGCTGCTTTACAATTTGGAATTGAAAAAGCAGAAGGTAAATTTATTTTAATAGGCGATGCTGATGATAGCTATCATTTTGATGAAGCGTTTCCAATGATTCAGAAGCTCAGAGAAGGCTACGATATATGTATGGGGACACGTCTCAAAGGAAAAATAATGAAAAATGCAATGCCTTTTCTTAATAGGTATCTCGGAACACCTGTAATAACTGCCGTTGGAAGAATATTTTTTAAGGTTGATTTAAGTGATTACAATTGTGGAATGAGAGCATTCAGAAAAGATAAACTTCTGGAGTTAAATCTTGTTACTACTGGTATGGAATGGGCATCTGAGATGATTATAAAATCAAGACTTGCAGGACTTAAAATGACAGAAGTTCCCATTACGTTATACAAAGATGGCAGAAGCAGACCCCCTCATCTTAAGCGATGGAGAGACGGCTGGCGCCATTTAAGGTTTATGTTGCTTCATTCTCCAAAATGGCTTTTTACAATTCCGGGAATAATGATGATGGTAATTGGTATTATTGGTGAAATATTATTAATGCCCGGAGTTTTAAAGGTAGGCAATGTCAATTTCGATGTGCATACCCTTATTGTTATGGCTGTTTTAATTATTCTCGGCGTGCAGATAATGTTCACAGGAATATTTGCAACTTTATATGCACATATCAGGGGTATTCTGCCTGAAGATAAAAAATATACTGACTTTATAAGAAAATTTACATTGGAGAAAGTGCTTATATTTTGTTTGATTTTATTTACATTCGGGCTCGCTGGTTTTTTATATACACTATGGGAATGGTACAGAGTGAATTTTGCTGAACTAAACTATCAGGTAACAATGAGACAGCTTATTCCGTCTCTCACCCTCATTGCTGTTTCAGTGCAGGGAATGTTTAATGGATTTATGCTCTCTTTGCTTTTTCTTAAAACAAGGAAATAAATTATTAACTAAAAATATGAAAAAACTTGATTATATTTTGCGTAACTGGAGATATTCAATGGTAGAACCTTTTATCCCTGAAGACTGTGAAATACTGGATATAGGAGGATATGATGGTTCTTTTTTGTTAAGGATTAAGAATAAAATAAAAAAAGGCTATTGTATTGACCCTCTAATACAACCATTTAAAGATGATAAACTTGAATTTATAAAGAAAAAAATAAGCAAAAAATTTCCATTCCCGGATTCATCATTTGATGTTATTACATTGCTCGCTGTTTTTGAACATTTAGGTAAAGAAAGGATAATTTTTGTTGAAGAAATATTTAGACTTTTAAAAGAAGAGGGCATAGTTGTTTTAACCGTACCTGATAAATTTGTTGACAGTATATTAAAATTATTATCTATTCTGAATTTAATTGATGGAATGTCTATTGAAGAACATGACAAATATAATGTTTCTGGAACTCCTGATATTTTTACGAAAAAGGGTTTTGTTTTAAAAAAATGGAAAAAGTTCCAGCTTGGTTTAAATAATCTTTTTATATTTAAAAAGAAATCAGGAGACAATATTCTTGTTTAATAAATTTAAAATATCATTTTTCCTGCAAATATTATTTATTATTGGCGTTCTTTTACTCTCTATTATCAAAATAGAAGATACTGATTGCTGGATGCATCTAAGTTTTGGGAGACTTATCTGGGAAAATAAAGCTTTGCCAGCAACAGAACAATTTGTATATCCAAGTTTTGGAATGCCATTTTCATATAGCTCCTGGCTTTTTGGAGTTATTTATTATCTTTCATATCTATTATTTAGTATTCCCGGCATTATAATTCTCAAAGCTTCTACAATAACTTTAGCTTTTTTTATATTATTGAAAGATTCATTAAGGCCGCACAAAAATTTAATTATATCTCTTCTTATAATGATGCTGATTGTAATCATAACGCGTCATCGTTTTGCCGAAAGACCTGAAACATTTATGATGATATTTCTTTCCTTCAGCATCTTTAGTTTAAATGCATATCTGTATGAAAAGAAAAAATATATATACTGGCTGCCGGTTATACATATGCTATGGGCAAATTGTCATTCAAGTATAAATATAATGACAGTTCCTTTTGGTGCTTTTATTATTGGTGGATTGACTCATAAATATCTGAATGAAAAAAATATCAAAATTGAATCTGTTCCTTCGGGTGAGCAGATTAAAACCATAATAATTGTATTTATTTTATCTTTTGCCGCATCGTTAATTAGTCCATATTTTATAAAACAATATTTTTTTGGAGCTCAATTCTTATCAGACCCCTGGTTTAAACAGGAAATACTTGAGCTTCAAAGTCCTGAATGGTACATTAAAAAGTGGCTTTTCATTGGCTCAGGGATTGTTATTTTAACTTTTTTAATAAACTGGCGAAATTTTTCAGTTATTAATCTTTTGATGATTATTCCATTTGCCTTTCTTTCTTTTACAGCCAAACGTTTTCTGCTCCTTTATGCTATTGTTGCCGGCCCTATTGTAATCAGGAATCTTTCCTCTTTTTTACGTGGCAAAGCATGGGACAAATTTACAAACACGAAAATTATAACAGCCTTTACAATATTGTGGATTTCAGGATTTACATTGATAGGAATAGTTAAAGGCACACCATTTGACGGAGGCAGAAAAATATTTGGAATTGGAGTGGAATATAAACATGTTCCTGAAGGAGCTTTGCAATACCTTGATAAAAACGGAATATATGGAAGGGTGTTTAATATATATGAATGGGGTGGCTATATTATCTGGAGAGATTTTCCAAAAAGAACTGTATTTGTTGACCCGAGAGGCTATTTGCCTGCTGGTCTTAATGAAAAAATAAATCTTGCAATGGGAAGGCCTTATCTTTTAGATGCATTAGAAAATAAATATGGATTTAATGTTGTTCTTACAGGGTATCCTGAAGTCAGTACAAGTATTGAAAATATTGATATGGCTTTATTACATCCTGGATGGGCATTAGTATATTGGGATGATAGGGCTTTAGTTTATTTAAGGAAAGACGGTAAGTATAAAGAGATTGCCAGTAGAGATATATATAATTTTATTAAACCTGCCAACGGACTGAACAATCTTAAAAATATTTTGCAGGATAAAGAAAATAGAGTAAAAATAATTGATGAATTAAAAAGAAATATAGATGTTACTAATTCCCAAATTGGAAAGATTTTTCTCGGATATTCATATAATGAGATTGGAGAATATAATAAAGCTCTAAATGTTTTTTCGGAATTGGAAAGAACGGATAATTCAAGATATCTCTTGCAGGCATATAGTGGTATTGCTTTCTCTTATGAAAAACTTGGAGACATTAAAAAAGCCATTGAATACTATGAAAAGATAATGGATCAACAGAAAGATGCAGGAGTTCTTTATGAAATCGGCAGATTATATCTTGAGCTGAATGATATGAAGAATTCATTAAAGTACTTAAGAAAGGCTTTGGATAAAGATCGTGATTATCTTCCGGTTTACCCTTTAATATTAGATATTTACCGTAAGCAGGAAAACAGTCATGAATTTGATAAATTAAAAAAGTATTATGACGAACTTTCCGCCAGAAACGCTGCGATGGAATATTTTCAGAATGGAGTGAATGCTTATTTGAATGGAAGATTTGAAGAAGCGCTTGTGGAATTTAGTAAAGCTATTGAAATGAATCCAATGGATGCCAAATCCTATAGTAACATGGGTTATATTTATTATGATAGAGGTGATATGCTAAACGCTTTTATATACCAGAAGAAAGCAATAGAGATAGACCCGAAACTTGCGAATGCTCACTTTGGGATAGCTATGATTTATAAAAAACATGGTGATTTTTTGAATGAAAAAAAGCATCTTGAAGAATATCTGAAGCTTGAACCATCGGGTTATTATTCCAGAAGGGCGATAGAAGAGATTGACATTCTAAATAATTTTTTAAAAAAACGTTAAAATGTCTTCAGCCGATTTATATATAAATAGTATAGATATTAAAAAATATTTAGATGAATCTGAATGCTTAAAATGCGGTTTTTCTTCATGTAACGACTTTATTGAATCTGTGAAAGAGGGTAAAGCTAATATCGAGGAATGCAAATTTATTGGTAAAAATAGATTAAATGCTTTTAAAGCTTTAAAAAAGATTGAGATAAACTGGCCTGAAGTGCCACTGATAACTTTTCCGAGGCCGGCATATACTGGGCTAATAGAGCTCAACAATCCTGATGAAAAATCAATTATTCTTATCACCGGGAATAATGAATTTACAGAGCAAGTTGTGCTAACGGTTCTCGGAACGACTGCCTGCCCTTTTTATGTTCTGTTTGTTGATACTGATGGAAATACAATAGATATGTCTATGATTTATAATACTTTTAATGCTGAAAGGGTATTGGATGCCTTGGAGAAAACAGGGTTGTTGAATGTATCTTCTGAAAAAAATATCATAATTCCAGGACTTGCACATAGTATAGAAAACGAAATTAAAAAACTTACAAGATTTAATGTTAAAACAGGTCCAGTTTGCGTAGCTGAATTACCCCTTTTATTATCTGATATATGGATTCCTCCTTAACCCAATGTTAAAAGGCTGAAGGCAAAAAGCGTTTATTGCGTTTACAGCGTTCATTGCGTTATAGCGTTTATAGAGTTATAGCGTTTATTGCGTTTAAATAAAACAACAAGATGACAAAGGAATATACAACCCACTAACCCCCTTGACAAAGGGGGAATCTGGCGAAGAGCGAAGGGCTAATAGTTCATGTCTTCATTATTGCAATTGCACTTTTTAGGATTAAGGATTTTTTTAACAGGTAATGGTAAACTATGAAATTAGGAAATAATTCTAAAAATATGAAGGGGTGTTTATAATGGAAAGGATATTATTAGGGCATGGAAGTGGCGGAAAGCTTATGTATCAGTTGATCAGAGAACATTTTGTTCCTGAGTTTAAACTCAAGTCTTTGAATGATTCAGCGGTTCTTAAAAGTTTAAATAGCGGGAAAATAGCTATTACAACAGATTCATATGTGGTTTCTCCTATATTTTTCCCGGGAGGTAATATTGGAGAGCTTGCTGTTTATGGAACTGTAAATGATCTTTCAATGGTCGGAGCTACACCTCTTTATATTACTTCAGGATTAATATTAGAAGAGGGCTTCCCGCTTGAGGATTTAAGAAAAATACTTTCCTCAATGTCTGAGGCAGCTAAAAAAGCCGGTATAAAAATAGTTGCAGGTGATACTAAAGTTGTGAATAAAGGAAAAGCTGATGGTATATTTATCAATACTTCCGGTGTAGGGATTGTTGATAAGAATATAGACATATCACCATTAAAAGTAAAACCCGGAGATAAAGTAATTTTAAGCGGACCAATTGGAAATCATGGCATTTCAATTATTGCGGAAAGGAATGGTTTAACTTTCAACCCTCCTGTGCTTAGTGATACAGCTCCATTGAACAGCCTTGTTAGGGAAATGTTAAAACACACTAAAAAAATACATGCCATGAGAGATCCAACCCGCGGGGGTCTTGCCACCACACTTAAAGAAATAGCCAATGATTCAAAATGCTGTATCGCAATTTATGAAGAAGCAATTCCTGTGCCCTCGGGTGTCAGAGGAGCGTGTGAATTACTCGGACTTGATCCGCTTTATGTTGCTAATGAAGGGATTCTTATTGCTATAGTATCGGGTGATGTTGCTGATTCGCTTGTAAAAAAGATGAAGAAAATTTCTATTGCACGAGAATCGTGTATAATCGGTGAAGTTACTAAAAAACCTGCAGGAATGGTGCTTCTGAAAACATCTATCGGTGGAACAAGAATGATTGAAATGCTCTCTGGCGACCAGTTACCAAGAATATGTTAGAGGTGTAATTATGTTATTAGGAGTTAATATTGATCATATTGCTACTTTAAGGCAGGCCCGACGTGGAATTGACCCTGACCCGATAATGGCTGTTCCACTTGCTATATTGGGTGGGGCTGATGGTATCACAGTTCATCTCAGAGAAGACCGCAGACATATACAAGACAGAGATCTTGAAATATTGAAAAAAATTGTTCCTGTTGAATTAAATCTCGAAATGGCTGTTACTGAAGAAATGCTTTCTATCGCAGAAAAAATAAAACCTGATCTTGTCACACTTGTACCTGAAAAAAGAATGGAACTTACAACCGAAGGCGGGCTGGATGTAGAAAAACATAAATTAAATATAAAAAAAGCGATTGAAAGACTTCATAGAAAAGATATACCTGTCAGCCTTTTCATAAATCCAGATAAGAATGTTATAAAATTATCACGGGAAGTTGGCTCCGATATGGTTGAGATTCATACCGGAACTTATGCAAATGCAAAAGGAAAAAGTCAGGAAAATGAGTTTGAAAGAGTAAAGAATTCAGTTAAATATGCCTTAGAATGTAAACTTTTAGTAAATGCAGGACATGGCCTGAATTATTTTAATGTAAAGAAAATAGCAGAGATTTACGAAATTCGTGGACTTTATATAGGACATAGCATTATATCAAGAGCAGTTTTTATCGGTCTTGAACAGGCTGTTAGAGAAATGAAGCAACTTATTAAAAGATAACTTCTATTTCTTTGTTTTTGTTTTTTTAGTTTGTTGTTCTGATGGATTAGGTAATGATTTAGGATATGTTTCCGGGTTATGGTCTTTATCATGGCAATTTAGATAACATTGTCCCGCGCCGTGTCCAAAATATATGTATAAGAGCTTACCACTTGATGATGGTCTTATATTAAGAGAGTTTTCAAAATCTATCAGGTGCTGAAAACGTTTGCTTCCGTGCGGATTGTGACAATTTCTGCATGAAAGCCCGACATTTGATATATGCTGGTTATGATAGGTAAAACTTTCATTATTTAAAATACTTTCTCTTCTGTGACAGGTATAACACAATTCATATTGTTGAATACTCTCCTGCCTATCATCTGAAGAAAAGTTTTTAGAAAGTAAGTGTATATATCTTGAACCATGAGGACCTTTAGGTCCCAGAGGGTCATCATTTCCATGGCAATTGGTACATTTTATCTGGGAAGAAGAAGAAAACGGAATCATGAGACTCGGTACAAAACTATTTTTGCCCGGGCCTATAACAGGATGGTAGGAAGGGTTTGAAATATTAAAAAGTTCTGCTTTATTAGTTTGATATGAAGGCAAGTTTGCGCTGTATGAATGACAGTTAAAACACAATTCATATTCATTGGTTATACCTACTTTTGACTTCTGAGCTGAGGTGCCTTTTATTCCAATGAAAGGATTTTCTTTTGATACAAAATGATGGTGATGACAATCTCCACATTCAACATGCCTTGGCTTTGATGAATCAATCTCGGGCAAAATCTCATCATTGGTATGTATTCCAGTTTTCTCTATTGGATGTCTGTAAGGTTTTTCAAATTCTTTTCTTAGGTTTTTCGATGTGAAGCCTTTAGAGACTATCCCGTTATTTTTTGCTTTTTCTAATGAATTATCGTCACCATGACACATAAAACAGAATGTATTTTTTGCTTCGGGAAGCATGGCTGTCCCAGGTTTTCCATGACCAACATGGCAGCTTGCACAACCCTTTGGCACTTTTGTTCTATCAAAATGCGTTATGTCGATATTTTTAGAATAGCATTTTGAAAACAAACTAAAAATTGATATATATTCAATTATAAAAAAGAAAAAAACTATAATTATTACTTTTTTTAATATGGCCATATTTTGTATGATTCCCCGCAATCATTATAATGACAGACAAAACATACATCGTTATATGAAGTCCCCTGCCAGAAGGGAGGCCATTTAACTCCGTTATTTTCTTCCAGCGATCTGTTAGTATGAGGGTTGTGACAGGAAGTACATTGAACTCCCATGCCTCCGCCCTGATTTTGAGTAGGATATAATTTAACATAGGAGGTTCTGTTTGATGGGGGTGGATTCAGCCAGCAGCTATTTGTGATATTGCTGTTGTTTCTTTTTGATACAAGCGAATTATCGTAAACAATTGAAATTGGGTGACCACCTGAAAGGTCTGTGCCGATATAACCGCTACAACCCGAACCGGGGATAAGTTTTCCCGAGGAGTCAATGCAGTTGCTAATATTCATTAATATTTCTTCCCATCTGCTGTTTACTGAACCAACAGCTACAGTTCCATCATGACAACTTAGACAGAGTTTTGAAAACCCATCAATATTCCATGCCTGACTTTCAGCTTCGGTATATGATTGCAACGTATTACTCCAGTAAACTTTATATGTTTGTACAGCGGATAACTCATGGTTCCATAGAGGCTGCACAGGGTTTGCATTATGTGGTGTATGACAAAAAATACATATTTCTGGTTCATAAATTGCTTTAACAGTATTGCTCGGAGAAGGCCATCTGCTTAAGGAACCTGAAAGATTGTGTTTTGTGTAAACTATACTTGTCTGGGGCGGATCTTTTGCCTGAACCAATGCAGATAAAAATGTCAATATAATTGAAATAATAATTATTGAAAAATTTATTATCTTATTTATAATTGACATATTTTACTCAACCTTATTTTTAAGATACTTAAAAACTTGTATTCTGTGATTGTATGAATCAGCCAAATAGATAAAATCATTATTATCAATGAAAATACCTGCTGGTAATATCAATTCTCCATTTCCGGTTCCTGTTTTCCCGAAAACCAGAAGGAGTCTGCCTTCCTTATCAAATATCTGAACATTATCAAAATTTGAATCCACAACATATATATGTCCTTCAGAGTCAACAGCAACTCCTTTTGGCCTTGAAAGGTCTCCTGAGCCATCGCCTGCTTTTCCGAACATTGAGAGGAATTTGCCATTTTTATCAAAAATCTGTATCCTGAAATTTAAAGAGTCTGTAATATATAAATTTTCCTGTTTGTCTATAAATATATTCGTAGGATAATTAAATTCACCTTTTTGGTTTCCCTGATTACCAAAACTGAATAATAATTCACCTTTTTTATTAAATACTAACACACGGTGGGAGTGAGTATCAATTACATAAATTGTATCTTTTGTTAATGCAATACCTGATGGTCTAATGAATAGATTAGAAGAACCTATTTCATACCTGAACTTGCCATTTGCGTCAAAAACAAAAACTTTTTTAAGTGCTGAATCTGTTACATAAATATTTTCCTCTTCATCAACAGCTATGCCTATAGGTGATTGAATTTCTTCTGAGCCGGCATCTTTAATAAGGATATACTTGCCCTTTGAATTATAAATGTGAACTATATGCGCCCCTGGGTCAGTAATATACAAATTTTTATTTAATGCATATATTCCGTATGGTCTGAGCATAGTACCATAAAATTGTTCTTTTCCGAAGAACATCTCTATGGCATTTTCGACCCATGATTTGCTAATTCCAAAATCTGAAGGGGCATAAATGCATGTTATAAATTTAATTCTTGGAGTCTGGGGATAGGGTGGCCATACCAATGTCGACTCTTGAGAATCAAGGTTATTATATATAATGTTTTTTGAATTGCTACAAGAAATTATTGTTAATAGAAAAATCAATGTTATTAAAAGTTTCATTTTGCCTTTAAATAGATTTTCTCGCATATTATTAAAATGTTCTTGATGCTTTCAGATTGAAACGTTTTGTTTCACTTACAGCATATCCTTCATCCAGTTTTGTTGAAGTCAACTCGAGCGAGAAAAACATCTGTCTCCAGGTGTAATACAAATCAAATTCATAATCTCTTGTTTTTGTATCTGTATAGAATTCTCTGTTAGTTCTTAAGATGCTGGTATTCCACCATCCTTTGCTTCTAAATTCTTCCCTCCACCATGCTGTAAAATTAAGCCCTCTGAAAAAAGTATAATTGAACCTTCCTTCATAATTATATTTTCTTATATCTTGTGAATTGGTCTGACCTGTTGTATAACTCCCACTTAATATTATTGAACCTCTTTTCAAAATTGGATATCTAAAATTGCATGATGCTGTATAATGTCTTATTTTTTCGGCATTCTGGCTTTCGCCTAGCCATACTGATTCAAAAGAATTTAGTTTATTGCCTGATGCATCCATAAAACGGGCTTCTAATTCAACGGACCAGGAAGCTTTCCACGGTCCTCTTACATGGGAGCCTAACCTGGCTTTATGTTCAATTGTGGAAGAATTGTCTCCTATGTCGGATTCGATTTCATAAGGGGAATTGAAAGAATACTTGAAATTCCTGTAGCTGAATCTATATCCGGCAAATATCTTACCCCATTTAAATTTTCTTGTCGAAAGGTTTAAATCAAGACTATTCTCTAAAAAGCTTAATTCATTACTGTTTTTTTCCTGTGAAAGAATAAAGTTATACAAAGCATTAAAATCATATATTTTATAGGGTTTGCCATAGTTAAAGGTGGTGTCGAGTTTATATGAATAACGATCATCATCATTAACAGTTCCATATTGAACACGCATATTGGCTCTTGCGAATATTCTGCTGGAAATTCTGTATCGCCATATACCAGCAAGTGTATATCTATCAGAAGTTTGCTCACCTGATTTTGAAGATGTAAATTCAAAGTTGTAATCATGATAAATATTTTTTAATGGCTGTGGCTTATAATCAGCGGAAAAACTTATGAGTCTTGATGTATCAATTTTATAATATTGAAATGCGGTCCATAGAGAAGTGCCTTTATTAAACTGGGTTTTTGTATTTAAGGTTATTCGGGTTGAGTTGAAATCTCTATTAGGATATGAATATTTGGATAATGAATAAACAAGAAAGTATTTTGTATTGATTGATTTCCAGTTACCGCTTAAGCTTGTATCAAGTTTATCAATACTGAATTTATATTCAACTTTTCTTTTTATAATATCGAAGCCTTCCATGAATTCATCATATTCTCTCCTGCCTGTCATTCTATCGGTTGAATAATCCCAGTGGGAATATTCTATTCGAATATTTGGAAAATTTTTTAAGGTTGAATAGAATCTGGCGCCATAAAAATTTGATACAGAATCTCCATCAAAGGTTGTAACACCATCCATTTTATTGTATGAACGTGTAGCAAAAACATCCAGCGAGACAGGTCTTGTTGGAAGAAATGTAGTTGATAGTGTGTAGGAAATATCCCTTGCATTCCATGTTGAATCATCAACTGTTTTATATTTGGTTTTGCTGTTGTTTAATGTAATTTCCGCAAAATAACTGAGTAGTTTTGGATGGTAAATAAAACCATTTGCTCTGAGTCTGAATTTTTGCTCGAATGTTTGGGAGGAAGATTTAAATTTGTTACCCATATACTTAGTTTCGGTATTATAATCTTTATAGTTAAGTTCAATTAGTCCACTAAAACGTATAGAATATCTTGCTTTGACCGGGGTACCATATAATTGGGTATATGAAAGAGCCCCTGCGGTTGAAGCACTTTCCCCACCGGATTTTGACATTGATTTTGACATTGATTTTGACATGGAAGACATCGACGACATAGATGACATGGACGACATAGATGACATGGACGACATAGACGACATGGACGACATAGACGACATAGATGACATGGCCAATGAGTTTTTAACTATGGTTAAGACAAATATAAAACACAGAAAAAAAGAAAAAAGAATGAAACGAAAGAATTTACTTGATAGAAAATTTGATGAAGTAATACAAATAAATAAAATAAAAAAACAAATTGGCTTTTTGCGTTTTATTATTGTCATGCATAGAAATCATTATTTAAAGTTATCATATTTATAAATAGATGCTTTTTATTTTTTTTCTTTAAGATATTGAAAAACCTGAACCCGTCTATTAAATGTGTCTGAAACATAAATTCTGTCTTTATCATCAATGAATAAACCTGAAGGAAGTGAAAATTCCCCTGGTTTTGTGCCTCCCTGTCCTACCCATAATAGAAGTTTTCCGGTGTCATTGAATATCTGGAAATTGTTAAAAGCTGTATCAACAACATAGATATGTCCATCAGAGTCAACTCCAATTCCAGCTGGCCGTGAGAAATTTCCTGAGGTGTCACCAAGTCTGCCAAATTTTCTAATAAATCTTCCTTCTGAATCAAAAATCTGAACTCTGAAATTAAATGAATCAACTACATATAAATTACCTTTTTTATCAACAGCCAAGTAGCTTGGGAAACTGAATTCTCCATTATCATTTCCCTTTTTGCCTATAGTTGCAATAGATTTGCCTGTGTCATCAAATACTCTTACCACATGATTTTTTGTGTCTGAAATATATAATTTGTTATTGATTTCATCGTAAGCTAACCCTGAAGGATTTTTAAGCATACCGATGCTACCAATATCGATCAGGACTCTTCCTGAATTTTTATCAAGCCCGAAAACTTTGTCTATTCTTGAATCTGATACAAATATGATCCCTTTTTTATTATTGACAGCGAGACCGATTGGAGCTGAAACAACTCCTTCACCAAGAAAACGAAGTCTGCCCTGTTCCTGATCGAAAACGAATATAACTCCATGCTCAGAATCGGCAACATAAACATTACCGGCATTGTCAGCAACAACACCATTCGGCCTTCTAAGACGAATACCTCTTTCTTCACCAACTAATATATTGAGTACTTTGCTTGGTCTCCCAAAATCATATTTGTGAAACCATTGCCTTACCCATTTAATTCGTGGCTGTTCTGGTGGAGATGGCCATACATATTCAAAAGAACCCTGGTCAGAAAAATCTGTCGGAGTTGTTGCACATCCTGTAAAAATAATAGATGAAGTTAGCAAAATTAAAATAATTAATTTTTTAATAAATTCTAAAGGAAATTTGAAGAAGTTTTTAGTAGTTTTTAGTACTTGTGGCATTTAAGACATATCCTTTGAACTGGAAATAGCTTAGAATAATCTGAGCTGTGAGGGTTATGGCAGCTAACACAACTTAGGTCTTTGCCAGGCACCTTTGGATCTGGCATTTCAATTTGTCTTTTTGGATTGACAGGATCGGGTACCTTAATTATTTTTAATGTGCTTATATCTTTTATATCTTTAATCGGGTGAATTTTTCCTCCGGGCAAAGCAACAATATGAATTCCAGATGATTGAGCTTTATGACAGGTTGTGCATAAGTCATTTATTGGATTGGGAAGCAGAGAAGGATTATTGCTCGCATGGGGGTTATGGCAGGTGCTGCAACCTATTACATTTATTACTTTATGAGTATATTTTTTTTCAAATTTGTTTTTATCATGACAACTAAAGCATAATTCTTTGTTTGTAAATTTCAGGAGATTTTCGTTGTTCGAACTATGCGGATTATGGCATCCGGTGCACATACCTTTTGAAACCGGTGAATGAATAGTTTTACCTTTTAGTTTTGTTTCATCGTGGCAGTTATAACAAAGACCTGGCATAGTTTGAACAAGGATTATGCTTCCTTTCTCAGGATGATTCTTGCCCGGCATTGATTTATGACATGCTTCGCAGCCCATTGCGAGAGGATTATGGATGAATTTTGCTTCTTTTAAATTTGCATGGCATGCAATGCATGGATTTGCTTCTTGCGAAAAAGAAGTATTTATAAGCAAAAAAAATAAAAAAATAATATGAAAAGTAAAAATAAAAGATAGTTTTTTCATTAGATTTATTTTTTTCCTTATTTATTAGATGATAAATTAAACTAAATTAAATTTTATTTTTTAACAATTTATTTTAACTTTAGATGGTATCTTTGTCAATAAAATTTGTTGTAAATTCAATAATTTCATAAAGTCTTCATAATCTTTTAAATAAGAAAAATTGAAGTGAATAGCAAATAATTCTTCGAAAAAAAAGCCCCGATAATTTTACCGGGGCTTTTAATATGGTAATAAAATTATTTGCTTATTGATTTTGAAGGAAGATCGTGTGCACCAACGTGACAATCTGCACAATTCGGGAATTTCTTAAGTAAAGCTTCTCCGTGTGGTTTGCTGTGACAATCCTCGCATTTAGGGATAAATCTGTGTTTTGTATGGCAGCTTGCACAGGTTAATGTAGAGTGTTTGCTTGCGTTTGCTTTTAATTTTCCATATACAACACCATGGCAGGAACCGCAAATATCATTGACTGTTGATATTGGATAACTGATCTTCAATGGTGAATGCACAGGGTGACAGGCAAGACATTCTTTTACGGTCAAGGTAGAAGTATGTGGTTTATGGCATTCCATACATGAAGGGATATATCCATGTTTATCGTGATGGCAGGAGGAGCAAGCTACATTTGTGTGTTTGCTGACATTTGTTTTCACTTCCTGTCCCACTTTTGTATGACAATCACCACAGACCTTGGACATTTCAGCACTCATGGTCATCTGTGTTTTAGGAGCATGAGGGTTTGAATGACATGTGGCGCAGGCTGCGAATTTTTCTCCGTGAATCAAACCATGGCAGGTTTTACACTGGGGCATAATCTCGTTCCAGTTCTGTTTTACCGGATTATATTGATGGAATTTGGTATGGCATTTCTGGCAATCAAATTTGTGTTTTCCGCCCTCGCCTTTAATTTCATTAAATACTCCGGGGTGACAGCGGGCACAGTCTGCAGGTGTGAGAGGAGATATTTCCATTTCATAAACATCTTTTGGTTTAGGTGAAGGTTTTGGTGGTTCAACTACAGGCTGTTGAGCAGGTGGTGTCTGTGGAGCTGCAGCAACCTGCATTGGAGGTTGTTGTGATTGTGGTGGAGCCACAGGAGCTGCTGCACACGCAATTATTACAAGTAATAAAAGCAAGGTGCAGCCGGTTAATAAAACTATCTTTTTTTGTTTCATTATTTTGAAGCCTCCTTTCCTAAGCTGTGTGCACTCGTATGGCACATATTACATTTCGGGAATTTTGCGACCATACCTGCGGGATGAGGTGAACCATGACAAGTTTCGCAAGCCGGTACATTTCTATGTTTATCCTTATGGCAATAAACACATGCAAGTTTTGCATGTTTGGTGTCAGTATTGGTTAAAGTATCATAAATATTTTTATGACAGGATGCGCAGGTTTTAGAAGGCATATCTGCACCATAAGTAATAGTCAAAGGTTGATGGGCTGGATGACATACCTGACAATCTTTTTCTGTCATATCAGAGGAATGAGGACGGTGACATTGCATGCAAGGTGGAATTTGCTTATGAGCTTTATGACATGTTGTGCAGAAAAATTTTGAGTGCTTTGTTTGATGAGTTTTCATTTCATCACCCTGTTTTTCATGACAGGAAAGACATGGAGCTGTAAGATTTGCAGCAAGTTTCATATCAACAGGTGCATGGGGATTTGAGTGACAGGTTCTGCAATTTCCAATTTCATAATGTTTTTTACCTGCATGACATTCACTGCAGACAGGGATTATTTTGTCTTTACTGACCATTGGAGGATGTCCCTTATGGCAGTCGGTGCAGGAGACGGCAGTTTTGTGTTTATTACCTTTTGTGTCAACAATCTCCTGTACAGCTTTGTGACATTTCACACAATCATCGTTTGATAATTGTGCTGCAGCAAGGCTTTCAGAATGCATTCCTGCTATAAACAGTGCAATGATTAAAAGAAAAAACAATGGCAGGAAGACATCAAACCTTTTTCTTAAACCATGAATAAGGTTCATTTTGCAACCCCCTTTTAAAAAATTTATACAATATTGTTTGCCTGTATTGTTATATATTAACTAACTAATTCTTTTATGAAGAATAGTATTAAAGTCAGCATACACTTATACCATCTTTTTTAATTATCTGTCAAGGAAAAAATTATGTAAATCAATACCAGAAAACAGTGCCATCTTTTGACTTTATAGGTACTTTTCTTAAAGGCAGTTGTTTTTGCCAGATATGTTTATTTTCAGTATACCATTGAATAGTATTATAGAGGCCATCTTCAAACTTTATAATGGGTGTAAAGCCAAATAAATCATTTGCTTTTTTATAACTTGCGATATGCTTCTGAACCTGTCCGAACCTATCAGGAATATAGTCAAAATAGGTTTCGTCAAGATTGAATATTTTAATAACTTTCCTGGCAATTTGAAGGATACTTAATGATTCACCTGTGCCTATATTAAAAATTTTACCTTTAACTTTTTCTATAGGTGCGTGAATGACAAGGTCAATAGCATTGGAGGTATCCGAGGAATGTACCCAGTCTCTTTCAGCGGAACCATCGCCATGAATGGTAAGTTTTTCACCAAGTATGCAACTTGTTATAAATCGGGGTACTACTTTTTCAAGATGCTGTTTAGGGCCATAATTGTTAAAAGGTCTTAAGATAATAGCAGGTATATCATAGGCAATTATATAAGAAGATACAAGCCTATCTGCACCGGCTTTTGCAGCAGCGTAAGGGCTGGTAGGGTTCAGAGGATGATTTTCGTCCATGGGCTCGTAAACAGCGGTCCCATAAACTTCGGAAGTAGATATATGAATAAAACGCTCTATTTTTTCCGAGTACTTAACAACAGCATTTACGACCGATTGGGTTCCGAGTACATCTGTAATAAAAAATTCTCTATGCGAATAAAGCGAACGTGCAACGTGAGTTTCTGCAGCAAAATGAACAATTATATCTGATTTTTTAACAAGATCGCTGACAAGATCTAAATTATTGACATTACCATACCAGAACTCAAATCTTTCAGATTCTCTTATTTCCCTGTTTATGTTTTCAATATCCCCGGCATATGTAAGAGAATCAAGTACAATGATTTTATAATCGGAATATTTATTAAAGATATGTTCTATAAAGTTGCTTCCTATAAATCCAGCTCCACCCGTGACTAATAAAGTCTTCATTCTACCCCCCCGGGTATTTTATTTTTTCTATATTTTTTCAATTAAAACATTTATATAAATTTAACATAAAAAGATATTTTTCGTTTTTTAATATTTTTTATGATTTCATATTAAATTATCTTTATAATGTATAATAAAGCATATAAAAATAAATATCTTCTTATCAGGCTGGATAACAGAGTTTAAAGCCTATTTTTATAGATAAAGCGGTATATTTTGTAGCTCAGGTCAACAAGTACAATCAACGCCAATCCTGCCATCAGAATTACAAGAAAAGCGTCTAATTTAAATGTAAGTTTATCTGCATAGGATGAAGCTTTTGAGGCTTTTTCAATGAAGATTCCTATTAATTTCAATGAAGCAGTCAAAGTTGTTGTGAACATAAAAAGCATCGGGATAAAAGTTATCCAAGAATATCTTCCTTTCCCTGATTTGATTATAAAAACCGTTCCGACTCCAAATGCTATCGCTGCAAGCAACTGGTTGGCTACTCCGAACATGGGCCAGATTGTGGATACACTTCCTGAATAAATAAGAAAAGACCACGCAGAAACAACGATAAGGCTTGTTATTATATTGCCGGGAAGCCAGCCTGTCCGGGCTAAAGGTTTATAGAACATGCCGCCGAGTTCCTGTAAAAGAAATCTTGCTACTCTTGTTCCTGCATCTACTGTGGTTAGGATGAATAAGGCTTCAAACATTAAAGCAAAGTTATACCAGTACGGCATAAGTGAATACATGCCGGGCAACCCTGATAATATTGAAGCCATCCCTACTGCGAGAGATACAGCGCCTCCGGGTCTTCCAACAACATTTGTGCCAACCATCTCTGAAAATTCCTTTACTTTTTCAACAGGGAAGCCGAGCGCTGCTATAGCTTCAAAGGATAGTTTTGAATTAATCGCAAAATAATCTCCGGGAATAAGTATTGTAGCTGCAATGAGAGCCATTACAGCTACAAATCCTTCTGTAAGCATGGCACCAAACCCAATCATGGGAATATCTCTTTCATTCATTAACATTTTTGGTGTGGTTCCAGATGAAATTAGAGAATGAAACCCAGATATAGCGCCGCATGCTATTGTAATGAACATAAAAGGGAACAGAGTTCCCGGGATTACGGGTCCACCGCCTTTTGCAAATTGCGTGACAGCAGGCATCTGAATGTATGGAGCAATAAATATAACACCCATTGCAAGAATAGCTATTGTGCCTATTTTCATATAAGTTGAAAGATAATCTCTTGGAGCAAGAAGAAGCCAGACAGGCAGTACAGAAGCAATAAATCCATAAACAGCGATGCATAAAACGAGTGAGTTTTTTGATAAATTAAATGCAGGCTCAATGAAAGAGCCTGGTATATAATGACCTGTGAATACAGCAATCAGAAGCAGAAAAACACCGATAGCACTCATTTCAAATATCTTCCCCGGTCTGATACTATGCATATAAACACCCATAAGAAACGCTATCGGAATTGTAAGAAAAATTGTAAATGCACCCCATGGACTTTCAAATAAAGCATTAACGACCGCAAGACCGAGTCCTGCAAGAGCAACGATAATTATGAAAAGAATTGCTATAGCTGCTGCAATTCCGCCAACAGGTCCGATTTCTTCTTTTGCAATCTGGGCGAGAGATTTGCCATCTTTTCTTACAGAGGCAAATAAAATAACCATATCATGGACAGCACCACCAAAAGCGGCACCAATGAGTATCCATAAAAATCCGGGAAGGTATCCAAATTGGGCGGCGAGCATGGGCCCGATTAAAGGACCTGCACCAGCAATCGCTGCAAAGTGATGGCCGAATAGAATCCAGCGATTTGTTGGATGGTAATCAATCCCGTCAAAGAGCTTTTTTGCAGGGGTTATTCTATTTTCATCAATTATAAGGACTTTTGAAGTAATAAATGCTGCATAAAATCTATAGGTTAACACATAAAAACATGCTGCTGCTGTAACAAGCCATAAAGCGTTTATTTTCTCTGCAGGATGAAATATACCAGTTGCTATTGAAAAAGAGACAGCAGCAATTATTGATATGAAAAACCATACAATTATCTTAACCATCGCAATTTATTTTAACCCAAATAATTCGGATATTGCTTGAAAAATTTTTATTATATTTGCTCTTGCTATTAGCTATTTTTTTTATCTATAATGTTGTGTTTTAAATAATTATTTTATAGGAGGTATCCAGTATGAATAAGGTAGTCTGGAAGTTGGGTATGGTTTTAGCTCTCTTATCAATTTTATTAATCTCTGCATGCGCAAAGCCGCCTACAGAGGAAATGGCAAAAGCAGATAAAGCTATTGCAGATGCAAAGGCAAAAGAGGCTGACCTGTATGTTCCTGATATATTTACAAAAGCTCAGGATCAAATGAATAAAGCCAATGAGATGGTAACTGCAAAAAAATATAAAGAGGCTAAAACAGCGGCTCTTGAGGTTGTGAAATTAACACAGGAAGCTGTTTCACTCATTGAGCAGAACAAACAGAAGATGAAGGAAGAGCTCGAAAAAATGCTTCCTGATTTACAAAAAGCACTTGATGAAACAAAATCTGCTGCAACAGCAGCTATAAAAAAGAAAGCTGTATCATCAAAAGAAGAACTTCAATCTACAATCGGTAAATTCGAACTTGATATGACATCCGTAAAAGAGCAACTTCAGGCTGGTAAAATCAAGCAGGCAAGCGATCTGGCAAAAATGCTTTTAGAGCAGATAAATGCTCAAAAACAAAGTCTGATTGATATGGCTGCGCAACAGAAACCTGCAAAAAAATAATCAGATTTTAAAATATAATTATGACC
>JACAFE010000002.1 GCA_013388435.1 Nitrospirota bacterium
AAATCAGGAATAGTGTTATTATCGAGATCAATATTTGCAAATGGGTTGCTTGCATCAACAACTATGTTCTGAGGTCCGCTATAGACAATAGAAGCTTCTGCTTGGCCAGCCATTGCAAGCGCACCTGCTGCAATTGTAGAATAATTTATTAGTTTTTTGGTTAACTCTTTATTTCTCATAGTTAACTCTCCTTTGTAAAATTAATGAGATTTTGTCTAACAAATCTTTATTAGTTAAGTAAACATTGAGATGGTCAAAATATTTAATATATTTCTTCAAAATTCAGGATTCAAGACTTAACCTCAATTTTTAAATAGAACCGTCCATTATTCTTTTTACTTTACACTCTAACGCCATGATGGGACTATGTATCCGCTTATGGTAATATCATGTAATTTTGGATAACAAATCTTTGCATTATCTGAAACCACATAGCCAGTTGTTAAGTTACTTCCTGCTCCGAAATGTTCAGTGCCTATTGCTGTATAATTAATTGTTAAAGAATAATTATTAGATTGATTAGAAAGATTCTCAATAACTAATTTGCTAACACCAGCATTAGCCACGGGCCCCATAGGCCCATTTATTGAAATATCTGTAATAACTAACCTCTTCCCGGTTGGAACCCTAAAAGCTTGAGTATCTTTACTGCCATCTGGATATACCCTAACAAAACCACCAACATAGTCTTGTCCGCCTTCATCTTTACAATCTTGTATTGAAGAGTCCCAGATAAGAGTAACAAAATCACTCACTTTAATATTTAAGTGATCTGGCCCGGAGAAAGCTAAATTTACCTGGGAAAAAATAAATACTAATAAACAAACAAGCTTAAAGATTATGTTTCTTTCTTTCATAATACCCTCCTTTGTTTATAAGTATTTAATGGACGGTTCTATTACTTAAAAAAAATGATAAAATCATCTGGAGCCCCTTTTTTTAAATAGATAGCAAAACATTTTAATTTTGTCAATAAGTTGTATATGCTGTGTTACGTAAAAATCATTTATGTACATTTGGTAAAAATCATAATTGGACAAAATAGGATTCCATTATTGATTCCCATCAGTTAAATTTAAGCCATCTTAGATCTTTAAAAGATTTACAAAGATAATAAAAAGATATGGGAATTTCATTTATAAAATTAAATGAATATGTGCATAAATAGTTTCCCAAATGTGCATAAATGATTTTTACGTAACATAAATTGTATAAATTCTTGACAATTTTAAAACACTTTTATTAATATTAATGCAGACTGAATAAGAAGTTCAGGCTTAAGAAGTAAAATAAAATTTAATAAGAATACAAAGCCACGAAGGCTGAAGATGCAATGAATGCATAGCTTTCGTGGCTTTTTTGTTTTTACAGTAAAGAATTAAAAAGCAGAACATAAAAGATAAAAGACATAAACAAATAAATAAAAATGCCTAATTCAGAAAAAAGCTTTTAATGAACAAAATATTTATCCGGGAAAATGCTAATCCTCCGGAATCAAAGGATGCGGGCAAAAACTCGCACCTGATTTTTTAGCTTATAAAAAGAGCTAAAAGCCTGAAATAAGGGATACCAGGGTATAAGAATAAAATTCTTATTTATTATGTAAAGTATTTTTAAAGATAAGGGAGGTGAGATAAAAATTAAATAATGAGGGCAGGGATGGTCTTTGGGAGGACTCCCTGCCCCAAAGGAAAGCGATGCGGTAGCAACGCCCCCTTTTTATTTTAACAGAATGGGGGTGAGAAAAAAGAAGGAGGGAAAATTTGAGATGAATTCAAATAATAAATTTACTTTAATTGCTGTCATGATAATATTGTTTTTTTGTTTTGGGATATCTAATGGTTTTTCTGATGAACAAAAAATAGATGATGATAAAACTAAAAAGTCTGTTGAAAAAAGCAGAACAGAAGATAAAGAGACATCTATTCAAGGCAAACAAAAAATAACACCAGGACCTGGTGAGGTTTTTATGAATATAGGAGAAGTTGTTGTAGAAGCTAAAAGCGAAACTAAAGCAAACATTGATTTGCCTGGTTCAGTAGATATTATCGGAGAAGATCAGCTAAGGAAAGAAGTTACAAGTAATGCTCTTGAACTTCTGAGGCGCATACCTGGTTTTATTTATAGAGATTACGGAAATGGCGGGGTACCGAATGGTTTTACAATGAGGGGATTCAATAGCAATCACGGAAGCGATAATCTCGTTACAATAGATGGTATACCAATTAATGATCATTTCTGGCAAGAGGATGGAGCGCCTGATTTTAATCAACTAACATCAGAAGAAATAGAAAGTATTGTTGTAATAAAAGGTCCTATAGATGCGAGATATGGCAATTGGGGAAGAGCAGGGATTGTAAATATTGAAACTCGAAAGCGAGGAGATTTTCTTAAATCATATTTATCTCTCGGCAGTTGGGGTACTCGTAAAGCATATGTTTCTTTTGGTAGTGAACACTTTGATCATAAATTCAATCAAGTTTATTCTGCGGAATATTATGACACAGACGGCTGGAGAGAAAATAGTGAACAAAAAAGGCAAAACGCTTATGCAAAGTGGTATTATCGACCTTTTTCTGATATTCAAATTGGGCTTCAAACTCATGTTTATAAAGCAGACTGGTCAACTGGAGGATATATTACTGAAGAACAGTGGAAAGATGACCCCAGACAAGCATTTGCTTCTGCACAGGATGATGGAGGCAAAAAAGAACTTCAGGAAGTATCATTGCATCTTGATTGGAACATAAAAAGGGATATGCCGCTTGAAGCAAGGCTTTGGTATAAAACTAATAAAGCAAGCAGATGGGCAGACTGGGGAGGCGGACAAACAGAGATGTTTACAAAAGAATCTGTTTTAGGCATTCTTGCAAATCTTGGCTATTTAAAAAACTTGCATTCTGAAAGTAAAATTAGAGTTGATTCAGGGTTTGATTGGCGTTATTTTGATTCAAATTACCAGGACTGGGATACGGATGCAAGAGTTCGCACTTCAGTTAATTCAAATGATGATTATATTTTTAATAATTTTGGAGTTTATCTTAAATCAAATTATGATATGAATAAATATATACGTTTATTTGCTGGTATTCGTCATGACTTTTTTTCAGGGAACACAAAAAACAAACTCACCGGGGATAAAAGAGATATGGATGATTATAATGTGACAACATATAAAGGTGGTATTATAGGCAATATTTCAGACAGATATAGTGTTTATGCAAATATTGGGACGACCTTTACTCTTCCAAGAAAAGAACTTAAATATGCTGAAAATCATCCTGATGTAAATGATCTTCTTTTTAGAGAAATAGGGGTAAAAGCAAACCCATTCGATTGGCTTCTTTTACGATACGCGTATTTTTATAGTGATGAAGATGTTGTAGCTTTTGTCGCAGGTGATTATGTTAGTCAAGGGAAAGCTATAAGAAAAGGGCATGAGTTAGAAATAAACATTTTCCCATTGGAAGGATTAACTGTTTTTACCGCACTTACTTTAGATAACTCAAAATTTGATGGAGGCCCAAATGATGGCAATTGGGTAACTTCTGTGCCTAAATATATCTGGAATACAGGTGTACAGTATGATTCAAAATTTGGTACTGGTGCAAGACTATGGTATCGTGATGTTGGGAAATGGTATACAGATACTTCTAACGAACACAATTATAAAGGCTATAACACTGCAGATTTCACCATCTACCATACAATTGCAGATAAATGGACTGTCTCTCTTGACATAAAAAATATTTTCAATCAGAAATATGCTGAATTTGTTGGATTCTGGAGCGGCTCCAATCAATATATGAGCAGCAACCCGAGAGGGTTTTACGTGTCATTGAGATACAACATGTAAACCAGGGCAGGGAGCGATTGTACCCGCTCCCTTGATAGTTTTTAACCTTCGTTCTGTCGTACTATTAAAGCAGGATTAAATATCAGAGTTTCAGATATGAAAGGAGAAAAAATGAACAAAAGACTTATCTTTTTTCTTGCAATTATTTTTATGGCAGTGTCTCAGGTATCTGCCCACGATGCCTGGATTCAAAAAAAAGGTGATAATTTTGTAATTGTATATGGGCATGGTAGCAAGCTTGAACCTTACGACTTTTCAAAAATAAAAGATATTAAGGCATATGATGTTTCAGGGAACTCTAAAAAGGTTTCACACAAGGAAGGCGAAATAATAGGAGCAGTACATGATGCAATAATCTTTACATTGTTCTTCGATAATGGGTATTGGGTAAATACAACTGATGGATGGAAAAATCTCACAAAGCGGGAGGCATTACAAAAGGGATTACAGATTGTTATAGCGGAACGTTCTCTCAAATTTCACAAGTATTTTCTTAAGTGGGCTGAAAATTTTGCAAAACCTCTCGGGATAAAGTATGAGATTATTCCATTAAAAAATCCATTACTTTTAAAAGCAGGAGATAGTTTGCCCATCAAAGTTCTTTTGGATGGCAAACCTGTTGAGAATGCCTCAATAAGCACTGCAGAATCACATGATGCAGTAGCTAAGACTGATAAAGATGGTCTTGCAAATGTAATCATCAAGAAGACGGGATTCTGTCTTATCAGCGCTTTTACTGAAAGGCAAATTGAAAACGATCCAGATGCCGATAAATTATATCTTAGTGCAAACATTGCTTTTGAAATAAAATGATATATAAATATTATGCATATGCAAGTCTGCTTCTGCTCCTGATGTATTCAGGGGCAGAAGCCCATACTGTTAATTATCATTTAGAAAACAAAGGCATAAGTGTGCGGGTCTTTTATGCAGAGGATGACCCTGCAAGCTATTCTTCATATGAAATTTTTGGTCCGGGCGATAAGATACCCCATCAAAAAGGAAGGACGGACAAAAACGGTTTTGTCTCATTCCTGCCAGACAGGAAAGGGAAATGGGTCATAAATGTCTATGGAGAATCCGAACACGGGATGCATGGGGCACAGATTGTGGTAAATGTTAACGAAAATCTTTTTATGGAATCTTTTAAAAAGCCCCTGGTTGCCAGATACACAAAGGCATTTGTAGGTATCAGTATTCTTATGGCAATCTTTGGTTTGTGGGCACTTATAAGGTTATGGAAGAAAGAAAAACATGATGAAAGGTGCGAACCTTCTGTGTAAATAATCATAAAGTAATATTGTATAATTTATTAGACAACTGAAAGTAGTTTAGAATAAAATTAATTGATTGCTGAA
>JACAFE010000051.1 GCA_013388435.1 Nitrospirota bacterium
CGCTGTTTGATTTCTCATATAAGAATTATCAGCTTTTAATACATTTTTCATTGCATCAATCAACATATAGTCATTTCGATTGCCAACAATATGTGCCTTAAAAAATGTTGCAATCTTCTTTAATAACAACCGATTGTACAGGCTTTTGTGTCAGTGCATATTTAGATGATTGAATGAATCCCTTTGGGGTAATCTTTCCTAATAATTTTCCAGTAATCTTTTGTGCTCGCTTTTTATCAGGATTCCATTTGCTTGTGACTTCATAAAGATAATATGTTCCACGAATAAGTCTGAGCTCCGTGCCTTTCTTTTTATGTTTTAGAGCCCATTTAGGATGTTTCATGGTTATCCTTTTATATATTAATTAATTATATAATATATAGTAGGATAAAAAATAAGCAGAAAAGTCAATATCTGATTGTTTTTAACTAAATCCTATTACGTATTTGTGGCGGAGTTACAGTTTAAATATGGCACAAATTCAGTGTGGCAGTTGCAACGACTTTCAGCTGCACAGGAAAAAAGATGGAACAATTTTCCCGGTTAAATTATACGATTATGGTTTCTCTTTAAATGGAGAGGAATACAGCACGACTATCATACGGCAGCTTGCTATTTCAAGGGACAATAAGTGACGCCGCACCATAGAGGGATTCATTGTCGGAATTATTAACTGAGCCACCATCGGCGCCGTGAGCGAAGGAATTATTTCTCATGTTTAAGTATCAGCTGAGGACTTCGAATAGTAGTCAGCGTATCGAGAGATTTCTGGCGTCGTTTTGCTACTTCCTGAAGCAAACGTGATTAAGACCTTCTGCAATTTTGAAGATTATAAATGACATTAAATATAATATTTTGTTTCTTTATTCACTGAAAATATTGCAAATGAGTTTTTAAAAGGGTCCCTGTTCTCTTGATAATGAAGGACGCCGTGTGATAGCATATTACCCAATATTGACAATTCCGGCAGATGCAATAATTAAAGATAAATAAATACTTCATTTAAAAAGGAGTTCAAATGGAAAAAAAAAGTTTTCAGTCGCTCCTTCTAATCGCGTTTTTTTTAATCACCTTAGTAACCCCAATAAACACTGGGGTATCGAGTCCCCTTGCCTCTGAAGCATCTCACCTACAACAGGTGGGGATGCAGTCAATTCAGGGTATCCCGCATAAAGATGTTGTTCGATTGAACACCGCAGGGGAAGGGAGCAATATGCTCCAATTCAAGGCTGGCGGAGACATTATGGGTTTCCAGCCTAATAAAGTCTACCTTGCCTCAACCAGTCATGCATTAAGCGTTGAGTTTCTCGGCACGACAGGGGTAATGCCCGCAGTAGAATCTGCTAATTCCACCCTTTCTACCCTCAATCCCGAAAGCTTTCAGGAAAGTAGAAGTATGGAGGGGTTGAAGGGCGCACCTCCCCTTGGGAAGGTGACCTATCAGAATCTCTGGGAGGGCATCAGTGTGACCTATGAACCAGTAAAGGGCGGCATAGCCGAAAGCACATACCATATTGCTCCGGGCGCTGATGTTTCGAGGATTAGGCTCAGTTACAATGTTCCTGTTTTGGAGCAGGGAGACGGTTCGCTGAGGTTTTCATTTAAAAATGGATATATGAGTGAGTTAGCGCCTGTGGCGTGGCAGGAGATAGGCGGCAAACATGTGCCAGTCGAGGTATCATTCAGGGTATCAGGGGGTGAGGTCGGTTTCAGCGTGGCTAAATACGACTCCGGCTTCCCGCTGACAATTGACCCTACGTATGTGTGGCACACCTTCTATGGGTCAGCAGGCGGTTCTGATGATGGTTATGGCATTACCGTAGACGGCAGCGGCAATGTCTATGTCACGGGTTATAGTAGCGCGAGCTGGCTGGGGGACGGCAGCGCAGCCCCCCTTCATGCCTTTAGCGGAAGTGATGATATTTTTATTTTGAAGCTCAACACCAGCGGAACCTACCAGTGGCACACCTTCTATGGGTCAGCAGGCGGTTCTGATAATGGTTATGGCATTACCGTAGACGGCAGCGGCAATGTCTATATCACGGGTTATAGTAGCGCGAGCTGGCTGGGGGACGGCAGCGCAGCCCCCCTCCATGCCTTTAGCGGATATAATGACATTTTTGTTTTAAAGCTCAACACCAGCGGAACCTACCAGTGGCACACCTTCTATGGGTCAGGTGATTTTGATGTTGGTAATGGCATTACCGCAGACGGCAGCGGCAATGTCTATGTCACGGGTTATAGTAGCGCGAGCTGGCTGGGGGACGGCAGCGCAGCCCCCCTCCATGCCTTTAGCGGAAATTATGACATTTTTGTTTTGAAAATGTCTGACCCGCCAGCCACAGCCATTCCCACCATGAACGAATGGGGCACGATAATATTTATGGCACTTGCAGGGTTGGGGTCTGTTTATTATCTGAGGAGACAGAGAAGGACGGAACATTAGTAGCGTTTCATAAGATGAAATCATAGAGGGCGAGATTAAATGTCTCGCCCTTTTTTATATTGTGTATTTAAACTGGTATTTCTTGCTTGTTGACCTCGGATGTCAATAGTGGACACCAAACCTTTCATGCTGCCAGTTGACCTGCATAGAAATATCTTTCATATACCACGGGGGAAAGATATCCCAGCCTTGCCTATCGGCGCTGCCTGTTATAGAAGATCTCGATATATTCAGTAATATCCTGCATTGCCTCCTGTCTGGTCCTGTAGCACCGGTGATGGACAAGTTCCTCTTTAGTGTTCCCCAGAAACTCTCCATCGGAGCATTATCGTAGCAATTCCCTTTTATACAAAATATTATGAGAAATTAAAACATGTTTTAGGTATTTTTATTTGAAAAATAACACCCTACCTCAGTATGCAGTTTGTATGCAAAAAGGGGTCTAAATTGACACTTTATGACACTCTGTGATACTATACGATATCTTGTAAATGCTTGATTTCTTTGTAAACTCGCATATGCCGAAGTGGCGGAATTGGTAGACGCAAGGGACTTAAAATCCCTCGGGGTTCGCCCCGTGCCGGTTCGAGTCCGGCCTTCGGCACCAGAATTATGAATTAATTAGAATTCTCTCTCAGTGTTATATATCCTGAAATAATTATCAGAACTCCTCCAAAAATACTATTCAATCCCGGTATTTCATTCAAGAATATCAAACTGAAAATTATTGCGCAGACAGGTTCAAGATAACCTAAAACTGCAGCTTTGTTTGCAGTTACATTTTGCAGTCCCTTGTAATATAAAATCGGCGCAATGGTAGAATGAACGACTCCCATGAAAAAATAAATCCAGAGTGATTTTGATGGAAATTCATGAATAAACGGTAAAAGCATCAGGACAATAAAAAAGTTTGTAAAAAAAGCAAGTATTAATGGATGAAAATTTCTGCCATATTTTCTGACATAAATCAAAATGAACGCATATGCAAATCCAGAAATAATTCCTGCGATTATTCCTGAAGACTGATTAATATTTATTGATAGACCATCAAGCATTATCCATAAACCTGCTGTAGCAAGGATAATCACAGCAATCAATTTTTTAGTTACCATTTCCTTTAATATAAAAGGGGCTAACAATGCCACAAAAATAGGGGCTGTATAATGTGTAAGAACTGCGTTTGCGATAGTGGTATTTTTAAAGGCATAAAAAAAAGTGAATGTATTTATTAATGAACCAATGCTGAAAAAGAATGGATATTTTAATTTCCTCAGTGGAGGCAGATTATGTCTGAATTTCGGGTGGAAGACAATAACACTTTGTATTAGTAAAGAGACTATTAATGCGTAAAAAATTAAAACATGAATTTCAACCGATGAAATTCTTACGAAGACGCCGAGTGAACTCCACAAAAAAATGGCTATAAGTATATAAATAGAATGCTTCATTTAAATAATATAGCAAAATTTCTGAAAAAAACATTTTTGGGTTAAGCACCTTTGCCGAGTTTCTTAAGCCATGAGATTATCAAAACAGTTGCTATTACAATTACAATTCCCTTCCATAAGAACCCTATTGCGCTAAAACCTATACGGGTAATAGTTTTGCCAAATACGATAACAAGAATTATGGCTGCAATAATTATTGCTATTTTCTGGTATTTATTCATCTGTAATTATCTTTTTTAGAAATGTTGATACCCTTTTGGTTCGAATGCTTTTTTAAATCCGAGTTTATCTATAATTACTCTTTCTGATTTTACTATATCACCAATATATATTGCCTTTATTTTTTTGTTATGTGGCGCAGTAAATAAGAGCTCGTAATCCTCTCCTCCTGTCATTGCTAAATTTAAGGGCGACAATCCAAGTGAAAGAGCTGTTTTTCTCATTTGTGGCGATACAGGAATTTTCTCCTCATAAATCCTTGCACCCACCTTGCTTTCATCACACAAACGTGTTAAATCAATTAAAAGGCCATCACTAATATCTATCATTGATGTCGCAATTCCCTTTAATTTATCTGGATTCCTTGCTGCAGGCATTAAATGCCTTTTCAGTAAATTATTTGATGGTTTAACGCGCATTCCTTTTTTCTTTAATATCTCGAGCCCACATGCTGATTCGCCAAGATAACCTGTTACATAAATTTTATCTCCCTCTTTAGCGCCTGAACGTAAAATAGGTTTTGTGGTGCTTCCAATAATTGTCGCCGAGAGATATATATCTTTTCTAACTGCAGATATGTCCCCCCCTATGAGAATAGTCTTATAATAAGAAAGAGCGTGTTTTATACCCTTAAAAAGCATATTGAAGAAAGAAGTTTCTGTCTTCTTTCTTAAAGCAATATTTAAAAGAGCATACATGGGAGTTCCTCCCATCGCATAAATATCACTTACATTGACAGAAATCAATTTAAAACCGAGTTGATATGGTGTTATATAATGAAGGTCAAAATGCACTCCTTCCAACATCATGTCGGTGGTAAAAAGCAGATAGTCTTTTCCATATTTAATGACTGCTGCATCATCACCGATTCCAGCAACAAGAGATTTCAGATTATATTGGAAATTTTTCTGTAATTGTTCTATTAGAAATAGCTCGCCAGCATGGCAAAGGGTTTTTTCCTTCATTAATTACTCAGGACTCATTTCTTTTTATTTTTTCCTTTTTTTGAATGATTATTTTTAACGGTTCTCTGAGCTTTTTTGTTATTTGTATTTTTAAGCGCCACTTTAAGAACATCATCCATAGTTTCAGCGAATATAAATTCCATATCCTTCTTTATATATTTTGGAATATCCTCGAGATCCTTTTTGTTTCTTTGAGGAATAATAACTTTTTTGATTCCCATTCTTTTTGCTGCGAGAGTTTTTTCCTTTAATCCTCCGATTGGAAGTACCCTTCCCCTTAATGTAACTTCTCCTGTCATTGCTACATTTTTACTAACTGGTCTTCCTGTAAGCGCTGATGCTATGGATGTTGCCATTGTTATTCCGGCCGAAGGACCATCTTTTGGTATAGCGCCTGCTGGCACATGTATATGTAAATCAGTTTTTGAGAAAATATCTTCACTGATGCCGAGTTTTTTAGCTCTTGAACGTATATAACTTAAAGCAGCCTGTGCTGATTCTTTCATTATATCCCCGAGCTGTCCGGTAAGGGTTAAATGCCCTTTTCCTTTCATTGTAGTTGCTTCCACATAAATTATATCCCCGCCTGTTTCTGTCCATGCAAGGCCTGTTGCAACACCTACTTCGTCCTTTTCAATTTCTTCTTCTGGAAGATATTTCGGAACTCCGAGATACCTGCTTAAATTTTTCGCATTTATTACGAAAACTTTTTCTTTGCCTTCAGCTATTTTTTTAGCAACTTTTCTACAGAGATTTGCAATTTCTCTTTCAAGGTTTCTAACACCTGCTTCACGTGTGTATTGTGATATTAGATTGAATAAACCCGAATCTGTAATTTTGAGAACCTTATTGCTTATTCCGTGTTCATCAAGTTGTTTTGGTATAAGATAATTCTTTGCGATACCGAGTTTTTCTTCTGTTGTGTAACCCGAAAGATATATAATTTCCATCCTGTCTCTTAATGGCCCGGGGATTGTATCAACAAGATTGCCTGTAGTAATAAACATAACTTTTGACAGATCAAATGGTACCGCAAGATAGTGGTCCGCAAATGAATTATTCTGTTCGGGATCAAGAACCTCGAGCAATGCTGAAGAAGGGTCGCCCCTGAAATCAGTGCCTATTTTGTCTATTTCGTCGAGCATAAATACAGGATTATTTGTTCCCGCGGTTTTTATTCCCTGAATAATTCTACCCGGCAAAGCACCAACATAAGTTCTTCTATGTCCTCTTATTTCTGCTTCATCCCTTACACCTCCGAGAGACATACGGACAAATTCCCTGCCTAATGCCCTGGCAATAGATTTACCAAGAGATGTTTTACCGACACCCGGAGGACCGATAAAACATAAAATCGGACCTTTCATTTTTTCTTTCAGCTTCCTAACACTCAAATACTCAAGAATTCTTTCCTTAACTTTCTCCAGATCATAATGATCTTCGTTCAAAACCTTTTCCGCAGCTTTAATATCAAGATTATCAGTCGTAGATTTAGACCATGGAATCTCAACAAGCCAATCAAGATATGTTCTTACAGTTGCTGCTTCTGCACTGTCAGGGTGCATTTTCTCAAGACGCTTTAATTGCTTTTCAGCTTCCTTCATTACTTTCTCTGGCATTTTTGCGTCTTCTATCTTTTTTCTGAACTCTTTTATCTCTTCAGCGCGTTCGTCAATATCTCCGAGTTCTTTCTGTATTGCTTTAAGCTGCTCTCTTAAGAAATATTCTCTTTGAGTTTTGTCTATCTCACCACGGGCTTCTGATTGTATCTTCTGCTGAACTGTGAGTAACTCTATTTCTCTTGCCAATATTTCACTCACTCTTTTTAAACGCTGAACAGGATCGATTATTTCGAGTATTTCCTGGGACTGCTCTGTTTTTAATCCAATGTTAGAAGCAACAAGATCAGAAAGCCTGCCGGGCTCATCTATATTCTCAACAACTCCCATAATATCAGGAAGAATAGATTTTCCGAGCGAAACAACTTTTTCGAGCTGGCTTTTTACATTTCTTACCAGAGCTTCATCTTCAATGCTTAAAGGTTCTGTTTTTTGGTCGGATAGCTTTTCAATCACTGCTTTAAAAAATGGCTCTGTCTGTTCATATCTTAAGGCTCTGGCTTTTGAAATTCCCTGAACGAGAATTTTAACCCTTCCGTCAGGAAGTTTAAGCATTCTCATAACCAAAGCTACCGTGCCTATTGTAAATAAATCTTCTGGAGTTGGATTCTCAACATTAAGGTCTTTCTGTGTAACCAGAAAAACCATTCTGTTTGTACTTAGAGAATGCTCTATAGCTTTTATTGACATTTCTCTACCCACAAAAAGAGGTAAAATCATGTAAGGGAAAACAACAATATCCCTTACAGGTAAGACGGGCAAAGAATCAGGTATTTCAACTTCTTTGTCAATTTTTTGTTCAATATCAAGCACGTCAACCATTTTCTCTCCTATTGTTTGGTCTTTATTTTTTCAACTGTTCGTAGTAAATACTCCTTAAAAGCTGCTGAAAGCTGTGTGTTTTTCAATGCAAGATCAACTGTTGCTTTAAGATAACCGAGTTTATCTCCTGCATCATATCTTCTCCCTGTAAAAAGATACCCGTAAATTTGCCTTTTCTTTAGCAAACCCGAAAGCGCATCCGTAAGCTGTATCTCTCCGCCTTTCCCGGGTCGAACATCTTCGAGCGCGGCGAAAAGATCTGGTGTAAGAATATATCTACCAATTATAGCCAAATCAGATGGAGCTTCAGCAGCCGAAGGTTTCTCTATCAAATTGTTTATTCTATAAATATTATCCTTTTCTTTTGTTCCATCTATAATTCCATATTTATTAACTTCAGAAATTGGAACTTTCTGTAATGCCAGTACAGGTGATTCAAACTCTTTATATAAGTTTATCATATCTCTAAGTAAATGTGCGTCGGTATCAATAATATCATCGCTTAATAACACTGCAAACGGCTCATTTTTTACAAAAGGTTTTGCACATAAAATTGCATGTCCGAGACCGAGAGCCTCTCTTTGCCTGATATAAGCAAAATTAAGCTGATTCAATCTATTTATTTCTTCAAGAAGCTTTTTCTTGCCGGATTTTTTAAGACTTTCTTCAAGTTTAAAGGCTGAATCAAAATGATCCTCTATGGCTCTTTTGTGTTTTCCTGTAATTATTATAAAATCTTCAATGCCACATGCCTGAGCTTCTTCAATTGCATATTGTATCATCGGTTTATCAACAATGGGAAGCATCTCCTTGGGAGAAGCTTTTGTCGCGGGCAAAAATCTTGTCCCAAGACCTCCTGCTGGTAAAATTGCTTTTTTAATTATTTTATTCATACCGTCTGATTAATAATACATTAAGCTTTTCCAGATTTCAAGAAATTATACTGATGCTAAATTAAATATAGGATAAAAAAATTTTCAACTGATAATGATACAAATATTACTCAAAATTTATTTAATACGTAGTTAATTTCATCTTAAACAAAAATACATTTACACATTTAATTGGAAATAAAGATGGTAAAAATAAATTTATTTTTGTCATCTGTGCCCTCTTTTAATATTTTGAATTTATTTACTAAGTTTATCTTTTTTTACATTATATTATATTTTATTTTCTTGTTAGTTAAAAGTCATTTAGTGTATAAATATATATGGCAAAAAAAGTTGAACAGGATAAAGTAAATAAAAATCAGGATAAAAAAAGTATTATAAGATTCGTTGTTATTTATATTGTTTTTATAGGTGCATTTTTTTTAATAACGACTCTTCAGCCAATTAAAAATATAATTGATTTAAATGGTATATACACAAAAGGTATTGTTGTTATAAGTTCGTTCATTTCCAATTTTATCGGAATACCAGCAAAATATTCAGGTTCCATTATAATGCTTCCATCTATATCCCTTAATGTTCAGTTTGGCTGCAACGGGCTTGAAGCTGTAATGATATATTCTATAGCAATACTTGCATATCCTGCCTCCTGGAAAAATAAAGTTTTAGGAATAATTATGGGTTTTTTTATACTGCAAATATTCAATATTATTAGAATTGTTTTCCTTATTTATTCTTCCATGCACTTTAAAAAATTATTTGAATTCATTCATATTTATATAGCACAGGGGATAATGATAGCACTATCACTTGGAGTATTTTTTCTCTATCTTAATTATGTCACTGGAAAAACTGAAATTAAAAAATCATGACACGAGTTGATATAAAAGTCATTATTAAAATAATTTTTTTATTTATAGTCTCTTACTTGTTATTTGCTTTCCTTTGGATACAAGTTAAAGATTCTTATAGTTACATTATAACTCTTTTATCTTCAAAAATTACCGCCGGCATTAAAAATGCTTACATGGAGAATATTATTAAAGATAAAGACATAATTTATACTTATTTCAGCACGTTATTCGATAAGCGGAGAATGATATTCACTGTTTCCATTCCTACTTATATTTATACATCAAATGTACCAATGACTATAGCAATCATGATTTGTATGTTCTTTTTTATTGATAGAAAATTCCGGGCATATTCAGAGGCGGTAGTCATATTAATCCTTACCCATTTATTTTACAGCGTTACTTTTATATCTATGCAACTAACCACTGCTTATATGTCAAAAGGCATAGAATCGATTAACCATTTAAAAATAACCTTTTATCAATTTTTATGGGGCTTTTCAGATTATATGTTTATAAGATTTGGACCTTTTTTCATAGGACTCTATATCTATTTGAGGTTTAAAAATGCAAATATTAAACACTCTTGATGAAATTTTAAAACTTGAATTAAAGCTTATGGACTTATATGCTTTTTTTAGCAAACTTTTCAATGAAGATAAAGAGGCTGCTTCGGTTTTTTTTAAATTGAGCCTTGATGAAAAAGGACATGCAGAACTTGTTCAATATCAAAAAAGAATTGTCAGTAAAAATCTAAACGATTTTTTGGAGGTCTCAATCAACATTGAAGAAATCCGTGAAATAATTTCAAAAGCCGAAAATATTATGAAATCCACGGTTCCAATAACGTTGGAAGAATCTATTAAATTAGCTTTACTCTTTGAAAAAAACGCCGCTGAGTATCATTATAAAAGCGCTGTGGAGCAATCAAATCCTGAATTTGCAAAATTTCTTAATAATCTCGCTTCAGTTGATAATGAACATTTTGATTCTATAAAAAAACTCGCCGAAAGAAAAAATATTAAAGTGTAGTCAATTATTATCTCTTCAAAAAATTCATTACTAAAAATAAAATATTCTTGACTCTAAAATTACAAAAATCGCATAATTTAAATACAAGTTTAACAATTATAAATATGACAATATGTTTCTTAATAAAAATTGATTAATAGATTCTTCCTGTTTTTATTTATATTAATATTTGTAAGTACTGCTCATGCAGAGTATAGAACTAATATTAAAAGTATTAATACATCTGCATTTAGTGTTCCTATTCTTTTGTATCATCGCTTTGGATTTAGTGTCACTGATAGTATGACTATTACAATAGATACTTTTGAATCACATTTGAAGTATTTAAAAAGTAATGGCTATAAAATTATCCCTTTAAGACAACTTGTTGACTTCTATATTAAAAAAAACAAAGTTCCTGAATCTCATTCAGTCGTTATTGTAGTAGATGATGCTCATAAAAGTGTATTTTCGCATATGCTACCTGTAGTGAAAAAATATAATATCCCCGTTACTTTATTCGTTTATCCCTCTGCGATATCCAATGCATCATATGCAATGACATGGGAACAGTTGCGTGAACTGAAAAAGACAGGTCTTTTTGATATTCAATCTCATACTTACTGGCACCCGAATTTTAATAAAGAAAAAAAGAAAATGTCACCTTCTGATTATAATAAATTTATAGATATGCAGATGAAAAAATCAAAAGATAAACTCGAAAAAGAACTCGGTATTTATGTAGATATGCTTGCATGGCCGTTTGGAATTTATAACAATGAACTCGAGGCAAAAGCAAAACAACATGGTTATATAGCAGCTTTTACTATTGAAAGAAGACATGCAAAACCTTATGATAATCCAATGTCTCTGCCGCGCTATCTTTTGAATAATTCAATAAAAGGTAAAACATTTGAAAGGCTTATAAATAATGAATAAAAAATATATTTTATTAATTGCTTTGTTTTTTATTCTGGTAATCACTTCCTTTTTTATACATAGCAAAGCTTCTGCTTTAGGAGTTATAACCGGGAGGGTTGTTGATAGCATAACTTTAAAGCCTATTTCAGGCGCTATTATTAGAGTTAACGATGTAATAACAGAAACCGATAGAGATGGGATATTCAAAGTTAAGACTTCAGGTCAGAAGGTGTATGTTAAAGCATATGGTTACCTGAAAACAGAAGAACCCATTATTGCCAAACCTTTACTTTTTTCACCTTTTGTTTCAAATTCAATGTTGATAAAACTTACACCATTCAAGCCAAAAGCTTTGTATCTTTCATTCTATGGAATCGGTTCACAGGTTTTAAGAAATTCTGCTATAAAACTTATTGAAGAAACAGAATTAAATTCACTCGTAATTGATGTTAAAGGTGATAAAGGCATGATACCATATCCGAGTTCTATTGCTCTGGCTTCTGAAATAGGAGCGCAGAAAATAATAACTGTCAAAGATATGAAAGGTCTCCTAAAATCCTTAAAAGACAGGGGAATTTATACAATAGCAAGAATCGTAGTTTTTAAAGACAATCTTCTTGCGCAGGCAAAACCAGAGCTTGCTATTAAGTCCAGGGACGGAACAATCTGGAAAGACAGAGAAAATCTTTCATGGGTGGATGCATCAAAAAAAGAAGTCTGGGACTATAATATAAACATAGCTGAAGAAGCTGCCAGACTTGGATTTGATGAAATTCAGTTTGATTACGTGAGATTTCCTGACTCAAAGGGAATTGTATTTTCAATCGAAAATACCGAAGAAAACAGGGTTAAAGCAATATCAGGTTTTCTTGCTGAAGCAAAAAAAAGATTGATACCATATGATGTTTTTGTTGCAGCAGATATATTCGGATATGTTTCATGGAATCAAAACGATACACAGATAGGACAAAAACTCGAAAATCTTACCAATATTCTTGATTATTTTTCACCAATGCTCTATCCTTCCGGATTTCAATTCGGAATTCCGGGATATAGAATACCTGTAGCGCATCCACACGAAATAGTATATTTATCCTTAAAACGTAGTCAGGAAAGAACAAAACTTGAACCCATTCGTTTCAGACCATGGATACAGGCATTCAGAGATTATGCTTTTGATAGAAGATATTTTACAGGCAAAGAAATAAGAGAGCAGATTGACGCAGCAGAAAAATTTGGCTCTCATGGATGGATGCTCTGGAATCCAAGAAATCAATATTCATCCGAAGGACTAAAGAAAATCAATTCATGACTGATTAAATAATGTATAAAATTATTTTCCCAATCCTGATTATATACTTATTCATCATTTCAACTGATACATCACATGCTTTATTAACAAAAGATAATCTTAAACCTATTTCTAAGATTGTAAATCAGGAGATACGCAGAGGCAAAATTCCCGGAGCAGTAATTTTGATTGGGAATCATAATAAAATACTTTACCATCAGGCTTTTGGTTGGCGTTCTGTTAAACCTGTAAAAACCCGCATGACAAAAGAAACTATTTTTGACCTCGCATCTCTTACAAAAGTTATTGCCACAACAACCGCAATAATGAAACTTTATGAAGATGGGAAAATCAAGATTGATGATAAAGTCTCAGCTTATATCCCTGAATTTTCTAAAAACGGAAAGGATAATATAACAATCAGACATTTATTAACTCATTATTCAGGCTTAAAGCCGGATTTGCCTTTAAATATTGAATGGAATGGATATGACACTGCAATCAAAATGATAACCGATGAATCAGCTTCGGATATGCCAGGCTCAAAGTATATTTATAGTGATATAAATTTTGTCATTTTAGGTGAGATAATCAAAAAAGTATCCGGGAAACCATTTCACATTTACTGCAGGGAAAATATCTTTGAACCACTCAGTATGAATAAAACTTTTTTTGAGTCGGATAATATCGATAAAAAAAATATTGCTCCAACACTGGTAATTAAAGGCAAATCTAATAAAATACTATGCGGAGAAGTCCACGATCCAACAGCCAGAAGAATGGGCGGAGTGGCAGGACATGCCGGCTTATTTTCAACTTCAGAAGATTTATCTAAATTTGCGATGATGCTCCTTTCAGAAGGATTTTATAATAAAAAGCGTTTTTTAAAAAAATCCACCATTGACATTATGACCTCACCACAATCACCTGAAGGAAAAATCCCTTTTAGAGGTCTGGGGTGGGCATTAGATGCTCCACTTGCTTCAAACAGAAAAAATCTGCCGCCCATAGGCTCATACGGTCATAAAGGCTATACAGGAACTTTTTTATGGATTGATCCATATTCTGATTTGTTTGTAATTATTCTCACAAACAGGGTTCACCCAGATGGGAAAGGAGACGCCGAACCTTTACGCAAAAAAATTATAGAGCTTATTTCATGTAATAACAGGAGTATTACAACCGAAGAGATATTGACCGGTAAACCCATTTTAAAAAATTTAAAATTTCAGGAATTTATAAATTCTACATATTCATTTCAAAATATTCATACGGGCATTGATGTTTTAAGAGATAATAATTTCAAAGATCTGTCAGGATTACGCGTTGGCTTGATAACAAATCATACAGGAATAGATTCAAATGGCACAAGAACTATTGATTTACTCTTCGGTGCTCCGGATGTAAAACTAAAAGCAATCTTCTCACCTGAGCACGGACTCAGCGGGGTTTCTGAATCAAAGGTAAATTCATCAGTAGATAGTAAAACAGGATTGCCTGTTTACAGTCTTTACGGAGACTCCCTGAAACCTGATGGCAATATGCTGGATGGGATTGATGCCCTGATATTTGATATTCAGGATGCCGGAGTTCGTTTTTATACTTATATAACAACAATGGCTTATGCAATGGAAGAAGCTTCAAAAAGAGGGATTGATTTCTATGTGCTTGACCGTCCAAATCCAATAAATGCGAACATCATTCAGGGTCCTCTAATGGATAAGGATTTCAAATCTTTCACGGGTTATTTTCCTCTTCCTGTAAGACATGGCATGACTGTTGGAGAACTTGCAGAAATGTTTAATAAAGAAAATAATATTGGTGTAAAACTTCATGTAATCAAGATGAAGAATTATAAGCGAAGCTACTGGTTTGATGATACAGGGATTAAATGGATTCCACCCTCCCCTAATTTAAAAACACTTAATGAAACCATTCTTTATCCAGGGGTTGCGTTGTTAGAAGGAGCAAATATAAGCGTTGGCAGAGGAACAGAAACACCTTTTGAGGTTATAGGTGCTCCATGGATCAAAGAAAAAAAACTTGCTTCTTTTTTAATAAAAAGGAAAATCAAAGGAGTCAAATTCAAACCTGTCACATTCAAACCGGATAAAGATATTTATAAAAATAAATTCTGTCATGGAGTTAAGATATTACTTGAGGATAGAAATAACCTTGACCCTGTATTGCTCGGTATAGAAATTATAAGCGCTACTTATAATTTGCACGGTGAACAATTTCAAATAGATAAAACTTTAAAGATAATAGGTTCACGGGAAACATTCAAAAATTTAAAAAATAAGGTTGACCCTAAGTTGATAGCACTTAAATGGAAAAATGATATAGAGAATTTCAAAAAAATCAGGGCAAAATATTTGCTTTATTGAAGCTCAATATTTCAGCTGATACCTTTCTTAAATTCCTCGATACCAATTCTTTCTATAAATCTTGGCATTCTTTCTCTTGGTTTTGCATTTTTGTTATAAAAATCAAGGCATCTCGAAAAAAGCTCGATGACCTGATCTTCTGTTAATTCTTTTGCTATAACATCTCCGATTCTTGGCCTTCCTCCGGAATTACCTCCAACAACAACAGTCCATCCTTTTGGTGTGCAAAATGCTCCAAAGTCTCTAAGATAACTTTCAGCGCAATTAAGAGAACAACCCGAAATCCCGAATTTTGTCTTTGCAGGAATTAAATTTTCTTTGCCCACATACATTTTTTCAACTTTTGCAGCAAGAGAAAGCGAGTTTCCCTGACCAAATTTACAGGTCTCTGTGCCCGGACACGATTGGACATAATGCACACATAAACCTTCTGCAGGTCCAACTCCCATCCCGAGGTCTTTCCATGCTGATTCTATATCCTCGGGATTAAAACCAACCAGAGCAATTCTCTGACCGGAAGTTATCTTTATTATCCTGACATTATATTTTCTTGCAACTTTTGCGATAGTTTCAAGTATTTCAGGAGTTAAAACTCCCATCGGAATTCTCGGAACTATTGCGTATGTTTTTTTATCCCTCTGCAAAATCGCCCCTTTTAATTCTTCACCCATCAAACTCCTCCAGTATTACTCTTTAATTTTTGCAATAATCGATTCTCCTGCTTTTACACTATCTCCTGCTTTAACTTTTATCTCAACATTTTTTGGCAGAAAAACATCGAGACGGGAACTGAATTTAATAATTCCATATCGTTCTCCCCTATTTAATCTATCTCCCGGCTTAACCCGGCATACTACTCTTCTTGCGATAAATCCAGCTACCTGTCTGACCATGACCCGACCCTGATTGCCTTCAAGTAACATTACAATATTTTCATTTTTTAATGACGCTTCATCTTTATATGCTGCCATGTATTTGCCCGGAGAGTATCTGACTTCAACAACCCTGCCATCGCATGGAGCACGGTTGACATGCACATTAAAAGGTGACATAAAAATGCTTACTTCTTTTACATTATCCTTGATATAATCCTTTTCATAAACATCGTGGATAAGTACAACTTTGCCGTCAGCAGGAGATACATATAAACCTTCGCCTTTCGGAACATTACGTTCAGGATCTCTGAAAAAATATAGCATGAAAAGACTCGTTACAAAACTTATTAGGGTTGCAACAATTAAGAAATAATAGTAAGTTAATCTAACACCTGTTTTGTAGAAATATAAAACAGCCAGCGCTGACAGTAGAGTAGCTACTGATGAAACAATAATAAAAGGATAACCTTCAGGCGCGATTTTTAACAATTTTATGCTTTTGTTTTATCTACGAGTTTGCCTTTTTTAAGCCATGGCATCATTGCCCTTAGTTTTGCTCCAACTTCTTCGATAGGATGCTCTTCTCCTCTTTTTGTAAGCGCATTAAAAGAAGGTTTATTGGCTTTACATTCAAGTATCCATTCTTTTGCAAATTGTCCTGACTGTATTTCATCAAGAATTTTTCTCATTTCTTTCTTTGTTTCTTCGTTTATAATTCTCGGCCCTCTCGTCAAATCTCCATACTGAGCAGTGTTGCTGATTGAATAGCGCATGTTAGCTATGCCACCTTCATAAATTAAATCAACAATCAGTTTAACTTCGTGAAGACATTCAAAATAAGCCATTTCCGGTGAATATCCTGCGTTTACAAGTGTTTCGTATCCAGCCATAATAAGAGATGTTAACCCTCCGCAAAGCACGACCTGCTCTCCGAATAAATCTGTTTCTGTTTCTTCCCTGAAAGTTGTCTCGATTACACCTGCTCTTCCGCCACCAATTGCAGATGCATAGGCAAGAGCAAGTTTTTTTGTATCTTTTGAAGGGTCCTGATTCACGGCAATAAGACAAGGAACTCCACTTCCTTTTGTATATTCGGAACGCACAAGATGTCCGGGTCCTTTTGGAGCAACCATATATACATTTACATCAGAAGGCGGAACTATCTGACCAAAATGTATATTAAACCCATGAGCAAACCCGAGATAGACTCCTTTCTTAATGTTCGGAGCTATCTCCTCTTTATAAATGTCAGCCATATATTCATCAGGAACAAGCATCATTATTACATCAGCCTTTTTAGCTGCTTCAGCAGGTGTATAAACTTTAAACCCAGCATTTTCAGCCTTTGTCCATCCTGAACCATTTTTCCTTACACCGATTATTACATCCATACCGCTTTCTTTGAGGTTATTAGCATGAGCATGCCCCTGGCTTCCATAACCCATCACAGCTATTTTTTTCCCTTTCAAAACTTTTAAATCCGCGTCTTTATCATAGTAAATATTTACCATTAGACCCTCCTGAGAATTATATAAATATTATTTAGTGTACGATTTTATTTTTATATTTTAAAAACGTCAAATATTATAATACATCTACTCATTTTCTTACCACAAGAACCGGTATTTTTGTTTCTTTATTTATTACACCAAAAGTAACACTCCCGAGAACAACAGCTTTTATCGCACTTCTTCCACGTGAACCAATAACAATCAAGTCAGCAGAAAACTTTTCTGCTTCTTTAATAATTTCATCTACAGGACGCCCGATTCTTATTACAGTTTTAACTGGAATACCGCTTTTCTTGCAAAGCTTTTCACCTTCGTTCAGGTATTCTTGAGCAGCGTTCTTAAGAAAATCTTCAATCGGTTCAATTATATTAGAGGAAGTCGGGACAGTCTGTGGTATTAACGAAGACTTATCAATAACACTTAACAAAATTATTTCTGCCTTTAATTGTTCTGCAAGACCGATTGCATATCTTAAAGACCTTAGCGCAGCTTTTGAACCATCTGTTGGCACAAGAATTTTTGATACCATTCTTTTCTCCTTTACTTAATTATTACATTAACTTCATTGAATAATATTGATGGACAATTACCTCCATGAGAGATATATGTCTTATTTTCGACATCAATTATATTGGTAAGAGTTTCATATATATTGCCTGCTGCCATAGCATCCTTAATATGACCAACAACATTACCGTTTTCAACATAAATTGCTGGAGAAATTCCTATGGAGAAATCGCCATTTGGTATATTTCCGCTATGAGCTCCTAAAGCGCCTCCAACAATAATACCTTTGTCAATTGATTGTATAAGATCGGAAAAAGATTTATCTCCGGGAACTATATATATATGCCTTAAAGCAGGAGAAGGTTTAGATGATACACTCGCTCTAAATCCATTGCCTGTTGAATCGGTTTTTAATCTTTCAGCAAAATAAAGGTCATAATAAAAATTTCTAAAAATGCCTTTTTCAACAATAGGAAATTGCCTGCATTGAACTCCTTCATCATCAAAAGCTCTTGCACCGGGGATAGAATCATTTAATGGGTCATTGAAAACCGTGAATTTTTCATCAAAGACTTTTTCTCCTATCCTGCCTGCTAAAGGGCTTATGTTTTGATATAAACTGTTGCTACTTGCAGCAGTCTGTAATCTCCACATAAGAACATACAATGTTTCTGGGAGAAAAATTACTTTCATTCTTCCACTGTTAGCTTTTACTTCTTTTAAAGAATGCCCATAATTTTCTGTTAAAAAATTGATATATTCATCTCCGGCTTTTATAAAAGATTTTCCAGCTATAACACGGTATAAAGAAGCTGATGAATAAGGATAAACTAATTCTGTTGTCAAAGCATAAGAAGAAGAGATAACAGAAAGTTCCGTTCCACTGGTGTTTATAAGCCTTAATGAATTTACTGTTTTTTGAGCAGTAACATTTATCTGACAGGATATTTTTTGCAAAATAGTATCACAGAGACGTTTGCATTCTTCTACTAATAAATTATTTGAGATGTCTTCTATGTCAGGAGAGTAAGTATCAAGATTTTTTAAATTCTGCGTCAAAGGAAATTCAAAAAAACCATCAACACCGCCTTTTAAAGACTTTAGAGCATTATTGACAAGTTCTTCCTTATTGAGAAGATTTCTCGTATAGGCAAAGCCCAGCTTGTTATCCTTTATTATTCTAAGACTGATGCCGGATAAAATTTTACTGTCTATATTTTTAAGCTTTGAATCTTCAAATGAAACAATGTCCGAATATCCTTCTGAAAAAAATACTTCTGCCTTACAACCCTTTTTTTGAGCAATTTGAAGTAATTCTTCCATCATACCCCTCCTACAACCAGTTCTTTAATAAGGATATGAGGACCTCCATGACATGAACGAATATTTAATTGTCCTTTACCGCAGCCACCGGTTTCACAAAAAACAAGGTCATTCCCTACTGCAGATATGTTTTTTAATGTCTGATAAAGGTTGCCTGAAATATTTATATCTCTTATCATCTTTGCCTTTTTCCCGTCTTTAATTATATATCCGTATTGAGCTCCGAATGTAAAATTCTCTCCGCTTGTCTGACCGCCTTTTGCATCAAGCAGATATAATCCATTACCAAGAGAGTCGAGCATTTCATCCAGTTTTTTATCTCCGGGTTCAATAAAAATATTGCCCATTCTAATAATTGGTGCATAACGATAATCTTCAGCAACACAATGGCCTGTTATATTTTCTTTAAAAGCTGCCGCGGTCCTTCTTGAATGGAGCCTTCCTGAAAGTATTCCGTTTTTCATTAATTTAACCGGACGAGCCAAAACCCCTTCATCATCATATTTGTAAAATCCTAACTGTCCAGGAATTGTCGGGTCATCTGTTATATTAAGAATTTCTGTGCCAAGGACTGCACCAATTTGCATTTTTTCTCTCATGGAAGGAAAATCTTCAATCAGATCCGCTTCAGAGAAGTGGCCAAAAGCTTCATGCGTGAAAACACCCGCAAGATCCTGATTTATCAATACATTATAAATTCCTCCTTTAGCCTGTTCAGCTTTAAGAAGTTCTAATAATATTTTTGTCCTGTTTTCAAATTCGGATTCCCTATTTCTAAGAATCGAGAAGCCTGTGCTACCTCCTCCTGAAACTCTTATATTTTGTATTAATGAACCTTCCTTTGCTGTTATTAAACCGCCTATCGAAGTTGTTATTAAGTCTTCTTTTATCTCTGTTCCTTCTGTGTTTAAAAAGAACTTCTCACGTATCACTTCATTATAAAAAATATTTGTCGTTATGACTTTTTCATAACTCAAGGGAATATCATTATATTTTCTTAGTAAATCAAGTTTCTCATCAATTGTAATATTTCTCGGGTCTTCTTTAAGAACAGGAGAAAAACTATCTTTATAGACTTCTGTTTTTGCAAATTCAACCGGTTTTTTTGAATTAATGCTGAGAAGACATGCATTTTGTTCGGCTGTCTTTAGCGCTTTACTTGCATCTTTTAATTTTGTAAAAGCAATTGATGACAGACCTCCATTTTTCAACACCCTGATTACAAATCCATCTGATGAATTTGTACCAATATGAATTAATTCTTTTCCATTAAAAACAATCCTTGTTTCTCCCAATATTTCATAGCGTATATCTGCATATTGAGCAGTTGTCTGAGATAGTATCTGTTTTAATTGATAAAACATAATCCTCCATTAATTGACATTATATAGATGCTGAAAGAAACGTATGTTACAATACCAATAATTATATTATCATTTTCCAGCCTGCCTGACCATCTGTAATATTAAAACAGAGCGATAGATAAACTCTATCACATAAATTTAAAAGAAAGCGCACATATTATGAAGTATATCGGAATTGATTATCATAAGCAACACTTTATAGCAATTAGGTAATGTCAACAATTTTTTTAAATTCTTTAAAAGCTGTTTCTTCATTGTTAATTAAGACGATTTAATACAGCATGTACAATTTTCTCTGATTATGATTAAAACAACTTATGCTTTCTTTTTCCTTAAAACAAAAGAGAATACACCATTTTCTTTTTCTTTTATAAGATTTTTTCACAAAAATTTTACATTACTCTTTTTACCCAATTTTTAAGGTTATTTTGTTCCTGTGTTTAGGTATAAAAATAATTTTTAAAATTACAGAATGTTACATCAATAACCTATATTTTTACTTGTCTTGACCGCACGTTCTAATTCTGGTATTATCGAGTTAACTATATAATAATGTGTTAGGCACACAAAGGACATATGATCTTGAAGCAACAAGAATTGCCTATTGCCCCATCGCTGAATGACAAACAGGATCGATATATCGAGTTTTCGGTTATGGTGCTAATAGGCCTTTTGATTTTTATCAATGGGTGTTCTTTATTTCGCGATCCTGTTCCAGTTCACGTAATTGATGACAATTCAGCATGCGCACGCCTCAGAACGTCTTACCCAAGCGAGCACGGACTCGTCCTGTTCAATGATCAATCAACTAAGGTCAGGTCAATCCCATGGTGTTTTCCTAAAACTGCTGGAATGGGCGTGCTCGGCTACACCATAAACATTCGCATAACTCGTTCGGGTACGTTCACGCTGGTTATGTCAGATATAATGCCCCCCACTCAGTTTGCTGCTGTCAGCATCGACGGTAATTGTTACGGTGACAATACCGGCAAGAGCTATGTCTGGCTTGGATACGGCACTCAGTGGTCAATGCCTGTGGCGCCGGGAGACTATTGTATTTCGATAATCAAGTCGGAAAATGACAAGGAAGATGTCTGGTTTACCCTAACTGCGACACGACCATGATCTGGACCAAGGGCTCAATTGCCCAACTTGTTGATCCGGTCGAATCGCTACATTCGTAGCTGATCATAGCATTGCCTACTCACGTCGCATTAAAAAATTCTTCTATGAATCATTACTTTCTGCTCTCAAAGCTTTTGCGTCGTTTTGGGTAAAGTCCGCAAAATTTGATAAAATCATAGCGCGTTTTTACAGGAAGAAAGAATCGAACAGCTTTTTTAAAAATCAATCCATTAATAGCCCCTTCCTCCTTGCCTTTTCTTTATTTTATATTGGTCAATTTAATTTGAGTTTTTTGGTCAGTTTAATGTGAGAGATAACACCCTCAATGACAAGCAATTTCAAGCATAGACACTCTTCCTGCTTACGACTGTTCTAATCTCTTCAGGTCTCCCTTCAAAGGAAAACCTGCCATTTTTAAGCAAAGGGAAAAGGTTAATTGCCTCTTCAATCCTTTCTTTCATGATAGGTTTTTCAGGTTTGAACCTTCCATTTCAAGATTTTCATATACAGTCATATCTTGAAACGCTTCTCCACCCTGAAGAAAGTAACCTATACCCAGAGATATTCTTTTTTTCAGTTTCTAAATATTTTATATCTGTACCATTAAAGATAATCTTGTAAGGGCAATGCTCTCTCTGGAATTAATCCTTAGAGTCGTTCCTGTCAGGATTTCCCTGCCATTATAACCTGCATGTATGTCTGTCACTTCAAGCAATATCTTAAATCCCTGTATATGTTCCCATAACCTTCGGGGTATTAAGAACCTCTTCTGGCTTACCAGATACTATAATTTTACCAGAATCCATAAATTAAATATAATTTGAAATTGCTTTTACTGCTTCCATGTTATGCTCTACAACGATAAATGTTCTACCAGTTGTTTTTTACATAAAAATACCTAAAACATGTTTTAATTTCTCATAATATTTTGGATGAAAGGGAATAATTATCAAAATAAATTAACCAGAAATAGAAAGGGTAATTATTAGTCTGACGTTATGAATTTTAAATAAAAATACATAAGAAAGCATAATTCAATATACAGTGATCTTTTGCATAAAGGAGGAAACTGAAAACAGAACTTCCTCCTTTTTTCTTCTTTCCCTGATTAAAAAAATGTAAAAATACCAGAGCATTTATTTTATTCTCAGGGCTCTTCCAGCAATCATTAAATAAGCAGAATCACTGATTTCCATTATCCTTTGATTGACTGTTCCAGCAAGGTCAACAAACTTTCTTCCAAGCTCACTTTCAGGAATTATCCCTAACCCAACCTCATTTGCTACGATAAGTATATGAAAATTTTCTCTAACTTTTTTTAATAAATCAATGAATGAATCAATAAATTTTTGATAATCATAAACCTCAACAATAAGATTTGTAATCCATGTGGTGAGACAATCAATTACTATAGAAGAATTTTCAGGGATTTTCATAATAGCTTCCTTTAAGTTTACAGGCTCTTCTATGGTAATCCAGTGGCTGCCTCTTTCTTTTTTATGTCTTTCAATGCGGTCTTCCATCTCTTTATCAATAGCCCTTGCTGTTGCAATGTAGTAAAGAATCCTATTTACATTATTTTCTCCCTCTTTGAGAGCAAATCTGCTTTTTCCGCTTTTCATCCCGCCGATTATAAATGTAATCATATTAAGTCCTTAAAAATTTTTTTAGTTCTTTAAAAAAAGCCTCATTTTCATCTCTGTTTTTAACAGAAACTCTTATAAAATTATTATTAAGTCCATAAAAATCTGAACATTCCCTGATAAGGATTCCTCTTTCAAGCATGTACTGAAAAACACCTTTCTTCGGGATTTCAATTAAATAAAAGTTTGCCACTGAAGGATAGAAAACTATGCCTTTTTTGTAGAAAAAACCCTCCAAAAATTCTTTTTCTTGCTTAAAAAAATCAAGGCTTTTTCTTTTAAACTCTTTGTGTTTTATAATTTCTGTTCCTGCAACTTGAGCAAGGGTATTTACATTCCAGGGTTGAGAAAAATTCTTGAGTTTTTCAATGAGCTTTTGATGGCTAACCCCATAACCTAATCTTAATCCTGCAAGCCCATAAAATTTAGTAACTGATAAAAGGAGCAAAAAGCCTCCGAATCTGCTGTTTAGTTTTCTATTTCTTAAAAATACCTCAATTTTTTCGATGAGTTTTCCAATTACTATGACAGGATGATATTTTTTTGGGTCTCCAAAAATCCAATCAACCAAAAAAGCTCCGAAGATAACCCAGCCTTCTACATAAAAAACCTTCATAGCCCGGCTATTCTCCATATTTTCCCCATGTCAAGATAACTTTCAATGGTTTCTGAAAGGCTGTCTAAAAAATGAGCAACCTTTATACCTCTCTGCTTTACAATCCTGCATAAAGCTGTAACAAATATACTTTTCCCACAACCTGAAGATGTTCCCTGTATCATTAATAACTTAGCCATAGCTTCTCACAAAGTAAAAAACAAAAAAGGAAAACTACTTCTGTTATTTCCACTGTAGCCCCAAGATGGTCTCCTGTTATTCCATTGAATTTCCTTTCAAAGTATTTTTTCAAAATAAAAAGAATAACGCAGAGGAAAAGCACAATCAAAGGCAGAAAAATGAAACTTCTTACAGTAAAGTAACTCAATAAAAAGACTGGCAAAACAGTAGAAATAATAAACTGCCATGCAATGACTTTTCCAACAAATATGGCTCCAAGTCCTGTGTTTCTCGCTGGTTTACTGCAATATATTATTGGAATTACTGACCATCTTGAAAATGTAAACATAAAAACAAATATCATAAATTGATTGATATCAATGAGCTCCTTAATAAAAACAAATTTGCAAAGAATATCAAATATTGAAGCTACAACTCCTGCAACACCAACTGTGCTATCTTTCATTATTTCAAGTCTTCTATGTATGTCTTTTTCCTTTTGTACTGTTCCTTTATAAAATATGGCATCAAATGTATCCGAGAGTCCGTCAATATGAAATATTCCTCTCAGTGAGAATAGAAATAAGAGTAAAATAATTGAAATGACTGCAGATGAAAATATATGATTTAGTATTATCAATAAAAAAACAAATAATGTCCCCTCTAAAAGCCCTACAAAAGGGAAAAAAATAACTGAGCCTGCAATCTCTTTTTCATTGATTCCCTTTAATTTCAAAGGAAAAACAGTTAAAAATGAAAGAGCCATTAAAAATTTATTTATCACTTTTACTTACACCTGCTTCTTCAAATGTTGCCATCTCGCTATAGATTTTTAGCCCTGCCTCAATAATTGTCATGGCAAGTGCGGCGCCAGTTCCTTCACCAAGCCTCAGATTTAAATCAAGTAAAGGTTTGAGTCCCATAAAATCAAGTGCTTTTTTATGCCCTCTTTCAACAGAATTGTGTGAAGCAAAAATATAATCTTTAACAGCTGGATTTATACAGTAGGCAATCAGAGCTCCTGCGGTTGATATAAATCCGTCAATAACAACTGGAACTTTTAACTCTGCACAGCCCATGACAACACCTGCTATGGCACCTATTTCAGGGCCTCCAACCTTTGATAAAACATCTATCGGGTCTGAAGGGTCTGGACTATTTATCTCAATTGCTCTTTTGATTACTTCAACCTTTCTGTTAAAGGTTTCATCATCTATTCCTGTTCCTCTTCCTGTAACTTCCTCAACCGAAGAATGAGTAAGAACGCTTACAATTGCCGAAGAAGGCGTTGTATTGCCTATACCCATTTCTCCTGTGGCAAAAAGATTGTAGCCTCTCAAATGGTATTCTTTAACCAGCTTAATACCTATTTCTATACATTTTATTGAGTCATCACGGCTGAGTGCAGGAACTTTTGCTATGTTTCCTGCTCCTTTTACAACTTTTTTTGATACCAATCCTTTAATTTTCCCAAAATCATAATCAACACCCACATCAACAATCACAACATCTGCTCCTGCATATCTTGCTAAAACATTAATTCCTGCCCCGCCTCTTAAAAAATTAAAAATCATTTGAGAAGTAACTTCTTTTGGATAGGCAGAAACTCCTTCCTCTGTAACTCCATGATCAGAGGCAAAAACAAGCACAGCTTTTTTCTTAATTTCAGGCACTGGATTTTCATAAATGGCAACAAGCCTTGCTGCAATCTCCTCAAGTCTTCCAAGACTTCTTGGAGGTTTTGTGAGACTGTCAAGTCTTTTCCATGCAATATCAATAAAATCTTTTTTAACTGGTTTAATATCAAGATTTAGCATTACATATCTCCAGAAACAGGTTTTTGTCTTTTTGTATCCACTTTACAGCAGAAAATCTAACAGGGAACTTAAAAATCGGTCCATCATAAACAAAGGTGTGATATTCTCCTCTTTCACCACAGAGGTCAATATTTCCTGAGGCTTTCAAATCTCTGATGAAATCAGAGTCAACTTCTTTACCAAGCCATTCGCTTCCTAAAAAAGAAGCATTAGTTGAGCATAGTATGGCTTTAAATCCAGAGCATATAAATTCTTTCATAAGAGGCTCTCTTTCTTCATTCCAGAGAGGCAAAATTGCTTTTATTCCTGTCTCCATGCATACTCTTTCAACCCATTCTCTGTGCTCCTGGACATCAATATCACCAAACACTCCAGCAGAGACCCCGTCTTTTTTTAACTGCATGATTGTATTTTTAAATTCATATTCATAGTTTTCCCATGTGGTATTCTTTTGAATAATTGGAATTCCGATTGCAGATGCTTGTGTTTTAAGCAATTCAGCAGTTAATCCATGAGAACGAGAATACTTTCCTGTTTCCCCAAGCATGTTAACAAGATAAAGAACTTTAACACCGTTAACCATTGCTCTATAGCAGGCTAATGCACTGTCTTTCCCTCCACTCCAAGAAACAAAGGCTTTTAATATATCCATTTAACTCCTCCAGTAATTGTTCTACTCAGCACACGATAATACTGAACATATTTATAGGCTATATCAAATAGATTTTCTTCAGTAAAAGTTTTAATATTTTCCTGAGTTATAACCTGAGCTGAATAGAATACATCATTTTTGGGCTTTTCAGTTCTTATTGTAGTTACAATGATTTCTTCCAGTCTGACTTTATCTGCTAAAATAACTTGATAAGAGAGTAAAACAAAAGAAAGGATAAAAGCGAAAATCATGGCAAATCCCTCCCTCGAGGATTAGAGGACTCACAGAGTTCTCAGTTGGATAGGTCTTCCGACTCAGGGCTCCACCTACTTGCCACCTTCCCGGAGATTTCTCTCCAGTGGTTTAAGGCAGTTAAACAGGGCTTTAGAATGGATTTCTAATTCCCATTCCCTATCCACTGCCTTTCTTGACTTTCGTTCCCAACACGGCTGCGGGGCAGCGGGGGTTTCTCACCCCTCTTCCCTTAATCCAACCACAAAAATTATAGAGAATTTATTTTGAAGATGTCAAACATTTGTATATATTGGTAATGTCAACAATTTTGTTTAAATTCTTTAAAAAGCTGTTTTACCTATTTTCTATTCTTGCAAAATTAATAATACCAAAGTTCTCAGGATTGTTGGCTATCTTTTTTAGAAAATTTTTAAATTATCTGGGGAAGGAAATTAAAAAGGCTTTAAATTTCTCATTCATGTAAAACAAACACTTATGAAATAAAATCAATAGCTATTAGCTTAAGAAGATTAGGATTGTATGGTTCTATTTCGTCTCTCTCTATAGAAATTTTACCTTTAAGAAAATCAGATAAATCTTTAACAAGATGCTTCCAATTCTTGTGGTTGTTCTTATAATTTCTCCAGGCAGCCCTTAGATTCTGCAACCTCTTTTTTGTCAGGCTGACTGTGAGCAGTTTTTCCCTTGTTTCGTCCCAGATCTTCTCAACTTCTTTATCTTCAGGAAAGTCAAGGAGGTATTCATCAAGTCCGAGATCCATCTCACGAATAATGCTTGAGACAAACTTCTTGCTTTTATCGCCTGTTAATTCGACAAGCGCAGGATCAACTGCTTCCCGCTGCTCAACTTCTTTATATGTTGCCTCAATATCCTTTATGATCTCTTTGTTTATTTCATATACTTTGTCAAAAAAATCGGGGATTACTCTCGCCTCATCAGGAGGACACACAATGAAGTCAAGAATCTTAGTTTTGTTTTTGCTCATTTCCCGTGTTAAAAGGTTATAAAGATACCAAAAATGAAAATCGTCTCCATATCGGTAATAGAAGAAGATCCCTTTTATTTCTTTTTTGAGCCCACTAAAAATCCCAAGAGGAATGGATTCAAGTTCTTTTGCAGCTTTAGCCTTAAGATAATCCATGAGAGGTTGATAGAATTTCTCGCCACCGCCAAAGACTTCCTTTTCAAGTTCTTCAAAGACTTCCTCATCCTTCTCTTTAATTTTTCTTATAATCCCAAATACCTTGGGATTAACTGTTTCACCGAGCACTGTTGTATCAAGTCCAATAGAACTATCAATATTCCTTATCTTGTTCTGTAGTATATTTACAAGGCGTAGCAGATCCTCAAGTTCCTGTTCAGGGAAGAAATTATAAACATAGATTTTCTTAAATGGAGAGCCGATTCTGTCAATCCTGCCAGCCCTCTGAATCATACGAGTGGGGTTCCAGTGAAGATCATAATTAATCAGATATTGCGCCTTCTGAAGGTTCATCCCCTCGGAGAGCACATCTGTACTCATGAGTATATCGATTTTTCCACTCATAAAAGCATTGACAATCTCTGCGCGTTTCTTGGATGATGTTATTCTCCCGGATATTTTTTCTATTTTTAATTGAGAAAACGAGGGGTCTTCAGCAACGTTTTTATGAATGTAATCCAATGTATCCGCATAGTAGGTAAAGAGAACAATCTGATTCTTATTGCCATCAGTTCCGGGCTTAGTCAATCCTATTAGTCTCTTTTTCAGTTCTTTAAGTTTTGCGTCAGCATCAGCGTTTATTGAACTACCTTTTCACCCATCTCGCTAAACAAAGTTATATCTTTGTCTATATCACCAATGAGCTCCTCTTTTCTGTAATCATTAATATTACTGACAACACTCCCTCTATATTATTCAAAACATCTTCATCAGAAAATCTTAAGACAGTTATTCCCAATTCATTTAATCTCTTAACTTTTTTTCTATCTCTTTCAAAAGTTTCTTCAAAACTATGCGTGTAGCCGTCTATTTCAATTACCAGCTTTAACTTATTGCAAAAGAAATCTACAATGTAATCACTAATAGGCTTTTGTCTATGAAAATCATATCCTTTTAATTGTTTACCTTTTAAATAATTCCAAAGCTTTATCTCAGATTTTGTACTATTGTTCCTTAATTGTTGAGCTAATTCTTTAAGC
>JACAFE010000059.1 GCA_013388435.1 Nitrospirota bacterium
GCGCATGTTGGTCTTTTATGAAATCCCTGTTTTTCTCCCCATTCAATATACTTCAAGGCATTTGTGCCTTTTAAGTCTTTTTTGTCCTTATGGCACATAAATACTTTATACTTTAAATCTTCTGGCTTTATAAGTATGCTCTTACATTCACGGGGACTTTTTATTACAGGTTTCAGGAATTCCTCTTCTATACCCCATTCCTTTATCCTTGCCTCGTCAAGATAGAAAAACTCGTTCGCTCCTGTTTTTATTCCAAACCTCACCTCTGCGATGTCCCCAAGTCTGACAAGTTTTCCTTTGCCTTTTTCAAGGATTGTAAAAAAGATATCTGGTGCACGGAGATATTTTCCGCCCCATTTATTACCCTCGTATTTGCCAGTAGAGAATTTCTCTTTCAAGAGGGTCTCTGATTGCTTCATCCCTTTGCTCCTCTCAATGACTGCTTTTCCTTTGTCATTGGGAGCCGAAGGCGTGGCAATCTCTTCCTCTTCTTCAGGAATCTCCCATCCTTCTTCAAGAAGAGTCTCCTGCTTCACAGGATAGACCCTGTATAATTCCGTCTTCTCTATAGAATCAGCTTTCTCAATAGCAAGAAGGTTTTTTGGATTTATGACTTCTTCAAAGGGTTTCTTAAACATGACAAAGCGAGCAGTTTCTTTCAGGGCATGCCAGTCTTTGCCGTTTTTTGTAATCTGAGGCGGTCCGAGAAGAGCAATAATAGTGTTCACATCAGCATGCTCAAAACTTCTTTTTGCCTCATTATCATATATCGCTTTTATATGGCAATATTTAAGAAGGAATTCCTGAAGGTCCTTACCATATCCAACATCAAGCCATGAGTTTGATGTAATAAAACAGAATATACCTTTGTCATTCAGCAAAGATAATCCGTGAAAGTAGAAATAAATGTAGTAGTCGCTCTTTTTATCAATCTTCTTTATGAATGGATAATGCACCTGAATTGAGCTAAGGAGTTTTTCCTTGTATTGTCTTTTTTCTTCAAGACTTACCTCTGACCTTAGCTTATTTGGAGGAGCAATCTTTTCCTGTCTTACATAAGGTGGATTGCCTATTACAATGTCAAATCCGCCTTTGTCACCGAATATCTCAGCAAAGTCAATATCCCAAACAAAGGGTTTATGTTCAGGCGATTGTATCTTACTCCTTGTCTCCCTCAATCGATCTATATCCTGCTTTAATGCCTTTATCTGTTCCTCAAAAAGATGCTTCTGCTCTTCTTGATTGGTTGTTCCAAACATTTCTGTTTGGAGATGTCGCTTTTCTGATTCAAGAACCTGAATCTCCTTCTGAATATTGATAATCCTTTCATCTAAAATATTTGTAAATATCCTTAACTCTTCCCGTTGTAATGCCTCAATACTTTTAAATTTTGCAGTAGGGTCATTATTATAGTATTTTTCCTTTTCAGTTTTAATGGTTGAAAGTTGTCTTTTAAGAGCAGGAGAAAGCCTGCTATCTCTTATATGAAGGTTTATACCACCTACTTCCTGAACAAGGGAATCTCCTACCCTGAGTTTTAAATTAAGATTGGGTAAAAGAGGAAAGAGTTTTCGCTGCTCAACAGGAATATCTTCTTCAATTATGAGCTGCAACCAGAGTCGCAATTCTGCCGAGTGAACTGCCCAGGGCATGACATCCACACCGTAAAAAGATGTTCCGATGATCTTCTTCTTTAATTCAAATTCTGTCATCTCCCTTTTTATGAAAGTGTAGATAAGCCTATAAAGCTCTACAAGTGCATGAAGCATTCCTACAAGGAAGGCACCACTACCGCATGTTGGATCAACCACTGCAAGATTATCAAGAAGTTCTTCAAGACGATACCAGAGATTATTCTTTGAAATATATCTTGATACTTCTTCTTTATCTTCATCAAAGATGAGTCTATAAATCCATTCTTTTGGAATATCAGATAAATGATTGGAAAGGTACTCAACAAGTGACCTTCTACACATAAAATCTACTTCTATGGTCGGAGTATAGAATATGCCAAGGTCCTGCCTTTCGTAAATCTCTTCTGCAACATTTGATAGGGATTCATAAACATAACCTATCATCTTTGGGTCAACAGCTACTTCAACATCAAGGGGAAGTTCCTCCCTGATTGTGAAGTTATATTTTTCAAAGAAGTTGAAGACCATTTCAAAAAGACTGTCAGTTATTTTAAATGGAAGTTCGTCAAGCTCGTTTCTGCGGAATAGTCCACCGTTGAGATAGGGGGCATCTGCAAGAATCCTTCTTACATCAGATGGCTGATATGATGGATGGCTATATTTGTTATTGAATGCCTCAAGAAATAGTATCTTGAGCCATTTATCATAAAATGAGTCTTCTTCAACATTCCCTTTTCGCTTTTCCTCTTTATAACGCTCCCAATACCATCTGATAAATTTTATGTCATTATTAAGCCATCTTTTTTTTGAGAGGAAGTAAAGAAACATAAGCCTGTTGAGAAACTGCTGTGTTAGTTCATGAGCTTGCTTAACAGGGATTTTTTGTCTTTCAAAAGTTTTTCTGAGTTCAAAAAATGCGTTTTTATAGTCTTCAAAGAATTCATCTGTTACTTTCCTTACACTAAAAGCATCTTTCCATTTTCTCCATATATCACGCCAGTTTTTCTCATCACCTTTAATACCAATATTTGAGATAGCAAGTAGGTCAGTGTGATAGGGATTCTCCCTGTCAAGATTTAGTCTGGTAAGCTTGAGCCTGTGCTTGCCTACCTCAGCTCGCTCAAACTCAGGGAAGACAAAGGTGTATTCCTTATAATCAGCTGTAAGTATGAGTAGAAAGTAGTGAAACCTCTCTGATAATCGTTTTGTGAGGTATCTTATAAATGGCGTGGGGAGGCTTTTTACCTCAATAAGAAAAATCTGAAGTTTTTTATCATAGTTAAAAACAGTATATATATTTATAATTTTTTCTTTTTCTTCCTTTGCAAAATCAAAATCTTCTATCCTTCTTTTGTAAGAGGAGTCAAGGAGTTTGTCTTCAGGATAACCGAGCCCTCGGAATAACTTATAAATCTTATCTGGAGAGTTAATTTCAGGGATAATTTTTTGAACATAATCTCTGAAAGGCATAGGATATTTTATCATAATTATATATACTGCTGTAGCTAAAAACTTAACAAAAAGTTCAAAATCTCTTTCAAATTCGGATGCAATTTTATATCAACTTCTTTATTCCAGGGGAACTCAAGTCCTGTTGCAAGTAATCCTTTATTTTTAGCAATCTTAAAAACCTCTGGAGAATCATCAACACATACATGGCAGCCAGTAAAGAACTGAGTTTTATCGTGGCTAAGATGAAGTTGATTAAATGCTAATTGATGATTATATAGCCATTTAAGTGTTGTTTATGAGTTTCTAAATCTCTATGACTTGTTATTATAATCTGAAATCCCATAGATTTAATTTCTTGCAAAAACTCCCTTGCATCTGGATAAACACCAAATCTATCCTGTTCAAGATGAATCTCTTTTACTGTATAATAAAATGTCTCTGGATCACAGAAGTTTTTCCAAAAACTCCAATCATGCCATTCTGAATGTAGGGGAACTATACTGCCAAACTTGTTGTAAAGCCTTTTGTATAAAACAGTTGTAAAATCCCAAAGAGTGTTGTCTATGTCTATAATTGCAATTTTGTTGTTATTCATAAAATTTTCCCTTGAATTTTTATTATTAACGGTTGGCGTGTTTGCGGACTGCCGAAGGCACTTGGGTGAGCGAAGCGAACCGCAAACACGCTGTTATCTGCTGGCATTGTAATATACATTCTCCAAAGTTTTGTAATGTTCACTATCTTTACTTTCCACGGATTTTAAAACAATATCTACAATTGATTTACATTCACTGGCATCACAAAATCTTACGGACCTATTTAAATCTCTTTGGTGAGAAAATTCGTGCACAAACCTTTCAACTTTTATTCGATCACTTTCATAGCCTATTAGTTGGTGTAAACCATTTTTTAAACCTGCTGAATATTTGAATCCAATAAA
>JACAFE010000010.1 GCA_013388435.1 Nitrospirota bacterium
AGTTTATTTTGTTTCATAAATTGAGTTATTTCTATAAAATAATCGGTAACGTTAAGCGGAAACATGATATAGACTAACGACTTAGTTGCTAAACAAAACAGGCATCGTAACCATAAAAGTTTATTTTATACTTCAGCCTTCAGCCTGAAGCCTTCAGCCTATGATAGTTTATTTTGTTTCAAAAATTGATTTATTGACAGCATTATGATATTACGTTTAGTTAGTCATAAAAATATTCATGTCAATGCATCTTTAAATATACTCAAAGTATCGCAAAATAAATTTTTCCTTCAACTTCAGCATAGTTCTAAATAATTTAGACTGTATATTTTCATAAAAGACTTGCTCATATTGGTATTTTTATGCAAAATATATTGGTACTTTTTCAATAGCTCATCCTTAAGGGGTTGGGAGAAGGAGAGCTTAATAATTTTAAAAAACATAAACATCAGATAATTTTGTCTTTATAAATTAATATGGGAAAAGAATTAACTTATAAAAAAGCCGGAGTTGATATTGATGAAGGTGAACGTTTTATTCGGATTATTTCACCAATGGTCAAAAAGACATTCAGAAAGGGCGTGTTAACAGGAATAGGTTCATTTAATGCTCTCTTTAAAATTGATATCCGAAAATATAAATCTCCTGTTCTCGTGAGCGGAACGGATGGCGTAGGAACAAAACTGAAAATTGCTTTTATGATGAATAAGCATGATACAGTGGGCATAGATCTTGTTGCCATGTGTGTTAATGATATTCTTACAAGCGGAGCAGAGCCTCTGTTTTTTCTTGATTACTTTGCCACAGGTAAATTGAATTCAAAAATAGCTTCTGATGTTATAAAAGGTATAGTTAGAGGATGTAAGGAGGCAGGTTGTGCATTGGTTGGTGGTGAAACAGCAGAAATGCCGGGATTTTATGCCGGGAATGAATATGATCTTTCAGGCTTCGCTGTTGGAATAGTTGAAAAAAAAGAAATAATAAATGGTTCGAGAATAAAACAGGGTGATTTAATAATAGGCATTGCTTCTAATGGTATTCATAGTAACGGATATTCATTAGTTCGGAAAGTTTTTTTTGATATTAAAAAAATGAAGGTTGATGATTATGTGCCAGAATTAAAAAAGACCCTCGGAGAAGAATTACTTAAACCAACAAGAATCTACGTTAAAGCATTTATGGCTTTAAAGAATCAAGTTGATATTAAAGGGATGGCACATATTACAGGAGGAGGAATTCCAGGAAACTTACCAAGAATTCTTCCAGAAGGTTTTAGTGCTGTTATTAAGGAAAATTCATGGAAGGTACCTGAGATTTTCAAAATTATAAGAGAAATGGGAAATGTACCCGAAAAAGATATGAGAAGAACTTTTAATATGGGTATAGGATATATTATAGTAATACCTGAGGTTGATGCATATAATGCATTGAAAAAATTAAGAAAAATAGGCTATAACTCATGCATTATTGGAACTGTTCAGAAAGGAGGTAAAAGTGTTAGATATTCTGAAAATTAAGCATTTTTTAAGAAAAATGTTTACCCCTGTTACTATTATGTTTGTCCCGCACAGCAAGACCAAACCTTTAAACTTTAAAGTACCTTTTATTGGAATTTTTACAATTGCTGTATTATGTTGTTTAGGTGTTGTATATATAAGCATTATAGCTGTCAATACATATGAATATTATAAAATGAAAAACAAATTAAATTATTATTCTCAACAATTTACAGAACTTAATTCAACTATTACTTCACTAAAACAGGCTGATAATGCCTTCAGGCAGTTGTTTTCACTCGGGAATAGGGATAGAATCCTGGAGCATGCTGACATTCTTGATAGTGGTTCTATAGATATAGACATGGAAAACTTAAAGAAACAGATTAATAAAACTATTGAAAGTGTAGATGAAATAAATAAATATTTGCGGTCTGAGAGAGATATATATCTATCCACACCAAAAGGGTTACCTGTAAATGGAAAAATCTCTTCTCCATTTGGAATTAGAGAACATCCAAATACAGGGATAAAGGATTTTCATTCAGGTATAGATATTTCGACTAATCCTGGCACGCCTGTTAAAGCAACCGCAGATGGTATTATTACATTTGCTGGCTGGAATGGTGGAAGTGGTAATCTTGTAGCTATAGAACATGGACATGGCTTTTCTACATTCTATGCACATAATCGTTCAATTACTGTTAGAGTTGGGCAGAAGGTAAAAAGAGGGGAAGTTATAAGTTATGCTGGTTCAACTGGAAATTCAACAGGTCCTCATGTTCATTATGAAATCTGGAAAAATGGAAAAGCAATAAATCCTTATGAATTTTTAAAAGGGAGGTCATAATGTTTTCCCGTAATTCAGAAAAACTTGAGGCATTAATTGGTGTTAGTACAGAAATTAGAGGCAATATCGACACAAAAGGAACTCTAAGAATTGACGGTATTTTTGAAGGAAATATTAATGCAGATTGGGTAATACTTGGCGAAAAAGCCTCTGTAAAAGGAGACATTGAATCAAGAGGTATAGTTGTTGGTGGAAAGATAGAAGGAAACTTAAGAGCAAAAGAGATAGTTGAGATAAAGTCAAAAGGACAGGTTCTCGGAGATATTCATACAACTAAATTGACAGTGATTGAAGGCGGGATTTTTGATGGAAGATCAACAATGATAAAAGAAGGTTCGAATATTGTTGAATTTCAGGTAAAAAATTGATTGAACCAAAAAATGTAAACATTTATTAAAAATAATGAGGGTAGTTTTATCTACCCTCATTATGCCTCTGGGTTGCACCCATTAAACCAGAGGATATACGGTGTTTGACCCACTAAAGATAAGTTAGCATATGCTTTATTATATGTCAACAATAATATTTTAAGCTTTGATGATTTTTTTATTTGTAATATTTTTAGTGGCATTTCTTGTATCTACTACAAGTGAACTGTTTTTCACAATTAAATGATAATCGTATGTTGAGTGGTCTGTAACTATTACAGCACAATCATATTGTATGAGCTTTTTTTCTGTTAACGGAACACTTTTCATTGAAAGCTCTGGATAATGTCTCATGCCTGAAAATGAAGGAATATAAGGGTCATTATAATCAACTTTTGCTCCTTAATCTTTTAATATACTAATTATTTCTACAGC
>JACAFE010000075.1 GCA_013388435.1 Nitrospirota bacterium
AGTGTCGCTGTAATCTTAGGAATTGGAACAATTATTGGGGAAACGATGATTGTGCTTATGGCAGCAGGTGGAGCTGCGGTTGTTCCGCACTGGATTTTTGATGCCGCACGTCCGATGCCCGCAGCAATAGCTGCTGAGATGGCGGAAGCTCCATATAGAAGTCTTCATTATCATGCATTGTTTGGTGTTGGTGCAATACTTTTTCTTATTACATTTGTTTTAAGTTTAATATCTGATTTTATATCCAGAAAGTATCGCAGTGTAAGGATTGGAGAGAAAGTATAATGTATAATATTGATACAACAAAAGAATCTTTCAAAAAAGTTCATAAGAAAAAAAGAAATATCAGACAGGGTTTTTTTCTTTCTTTGATTAGAATGTTGGGTTTTTCAGGAGCAATAACATTATTTGTTATTTTATTATTTGTCTTTTATAATGGTTTTCAGGTTCTGAGCTGGGAGTTTATTACACAGCCTCCTTTAGAGGCAATGACCAGAGGCGGTATCTTCCCTGTAATAATGGGAACAATTTTGCTTACTTCTTTATGTATGCTCATTGTTATACCTATTGGCGTTGTAACAGCAATTTTTCTTGCAGAATATTCAAAGCCCGGATATATGCTCAAGTCAGTGATGATGTCAATTTATACACTTGCAGGAGTACCATCTGTTGTTTTCGGATTGTTTGGACTTGGAGTATTTGTTGTTATGCTTAATTTTGGAATGAGTTTGCTCGCTGGTTCAATTACCCTTGCAATAATGATTTTGCCATACATAATCTCAACTTCAGAAGAAGCTTTAAAAGCAGTACCATACAGTTTTAGAGAAGCGTCTTTAGCATGCGGAGCAACAAAATGGCAGACAATAAGAAAAGTTGTGCTTCCGACTGCAATGCCTGGAATTTTAACTGGCGCAATTCTTGGCACTGCCAAAGTTTCTGGTGAAACAGCTCCAATTATGTTTACTGCAGCTGCTTTTTTTACTTCCGGAATTCCTCGTTCTTTATTTGAGCCTGTTATGGCTTTGCCTTATCATATTTATGTCCTTGCAACCGCAGGAACACATATTGAAGAAACGAGGCCTATACAATATGGAACTGCGATTGTATTGATTACTTTAGTTTTGGGAATGAACCTGCTTGGCATTATTATAAGATTGAAACAGAGAAAGAAAAGAGCATGGTAGAAAGCAAGAATATTTTTGAAATAAAAAATTTCAGTATCTGGTATGGGAATTTTCAGGCTGTTAAAGATATAAATCTTAGTATAAAAAGCAATAGAATCACGGCTATAATCGGCCCTTCGGGATGTGGGAAATCTACTTTGCTCAGGGCTTTAAATCGTATGAATGATTTAATAATTTCCTCAAGAGCAACAGGACAAATGCTTTTTCATGATGTGGATATTTATGACAAAGACACGGATGTCATCGAGTTGAGACGAAGGGTTGGCATGGTTTTTCAAAAGCCGAATCCATTCCCGAGCTCTGTTTATGAAAATGTCGCATATGGCCCGAAACTCCGCGGCATAAAAAAGAAAAGCATTCTTGACGGTATAGTCGAACAGGCTTTAATAAAAGCTGATTTATGGAAGGAAGTCAAGGACAAGTTAAATGATTCAGGATTGAGTTTGTCTGGAGGACAGATGCAGAGGCTTTGCATTGCCCGCTCCCTTGCTCAGGAACCTGAGGTTATATTGTTTGATGAGCCAACATCAGCCCTTGACCCGATCTCCACCGCGCATATTGAAAATCTTCTACAGGAATTACAGAAAACTGTTACTATAGTTATAGTAACTCATAATATGCAGCAGGCAGCGAGGATTTCGCATTATACTGCTTTTATGTATATAGGGGAACTAATTGAGTTTGGAGATACAAATACAATTTTTGTAAATCCAGTGAATAAATTAACTGAAGAGTATATTACAGGGAGATTCGGATAATGTCTGTTTTTGAAAATGAATTAGAAGAGTTGAGGGGAAACATTTTAAAGCTTGGATATATGGTTGAAAATGCAATACGAGATTCTGTTAGCTCTCTTGTTGAAAGAGACACTAAACTTGCTGAAGAAGTAATAAAAAGAGACCATCTGATAAATGCACTTGATGTAAAAATAGATGAAGAATGTGTAAGGCTTATTGCTCTGAGACAACCAATGGCAAGGGATTTGAGGCTTATTACAACAGCAATGAAGATAACAACAGATCTTGAGAGAATGGGGGACCTTGCTGTAAATATTGCTGAAAGGGCGATTGAACTTAATCAGGAACCTCAATTAAAACCTTTTGTGAACATACCAAAAATGGCTAAAATTGCTCAATCTATGGTGCGGGATGCTCTTGACTCTTTTGTTACAGGCTGTTCGAGACTTCCTTACGAAGTTATTAAAAGAGATGATGAGGTTGATGATCTAACTGTAAAAAATTTTGAGGAACTTCTCGCTTTTATGATTAAAGACCCAAAAAATATACCTCTTGCTATTAAAAGAACTTATGTTGCGAAGTATCTTGAGAGAATAGCAGATCACGCTACAAATATCTGCGAAATGATTATTTACATGTGTAAGGGCAAAATGATAAGACACACAGAAATTACATGATACAGGATTTACACTTCGAATGCATCCGGGATATGTTCTATCTCGAATTTGCCTTTTTGATTCTGCATTATGCTTAGAACATCAAATCTTACAGGAACTTCCCTGCCTATTTTTTTCATGTACAACAAAGCAAGATTCTTTAATTTCTGGCGTTTCCTGTAATGAACTGCTTCATATGGATAACCAAAGGAATGATCTGCTCTTGTTTTTACTTCAATAAAAACTACAGTTTCTCTATCCAGCGCAACAATATCAATCTCGCCTGAACTTGTTTTGTAGTTTCTTGCGATTATCTGGTAACCTTTTTTCTTCAGATAAATTGCAGCTATATCTTCACCTTTACTGCCAAGTTCCTTCGGTTCCTTCAAGCCTTTTAAGAAGTTTTGGAATACCTTCAATTGCATAAATTTCCTTCTGACACAAAATTTTTAAAAGTTCTCTGAAAGAAGAAAATTCCTCATAATGACCCTTTAAATATTTGGAAAGAGATTTGCTCAATTCTTCGCCTCTTCTATCCCAATCGAGCAGCAGTATAACTCTATCAAACTTTCTGAGAATATCATCACAAAAATCATATAGACTTTTTCCAGCATGAAGTTTAATAATCTCACCATTAAGCCCGAGTTCTCTTAAAGCAGACTCATCTTTTTTGCCTTCTACAATTACTGGCACACTGTCATTCAAATCCCCAAGTATTTCAAGAACTTCCCTTAGCCTTTCAGCCCTGTCAAGATCGATTGAACTTGGGATGTTTTTCTGAGTATTTAACATATTTTATAATAACCTACAAAAAACAGAATTACTACTATAAAAATTTTACATCTTATTCATTTTTAAAGACAACCTTAATGCATTTGTAGCTTATTAATGAAACCTACTCCAACAATTCACAGATTTTACCTAAACCGAATTTTGTGGTTAATTTAATAATACGCTTTCCTGTGAAAAGAGGATGCAGTAGAGTTTTTTCCCCATTCTTTGTGTATTTTAAATATAATAGAAATCTGGTATCCTATTAAAATATGATAATGATGGTGTAAAATAATTTGTATGGGCTTTAAATTTACAGGGTGAAGAATGGCTTCCAGACTCGGACAATTACTTGTATCATCAGGAATAATTACTGAAGAGCAATTAAAAGAAGCAATAAATCTTCAGCGTCGTGAAGGCGGAAGACTTGGCACAAATCTTATTAAGCTCGGATATATAACCGAAGAAAAACTCATTTCTTTCCTTAGCAAACAATGGGGAGTTCCTGCAATCAATCTTTCCGAGTACAAAATAGATCCTGCTCTGTTGAAAATTATTCCATACGAAGTAGCGCGCAAATACCGTATAATGCCGGTTGCACGTGTGGGCGCTACTTTAACAATAGCAATGTCGGATCCATCGAATGTGTTTGTAATTGACGATATAAAATTTATGACAGGATATAATGTTGAGGTAGTTGTTGCAGGTGAATCTGCTGTTATAACAGCTATTAACAATTATTACAAAGGTAATAAAGTTGATATTGTAGCAACAAAGGGAAAATCGACTCAAGATATACTCAAAGCAAAAGATTATACTTTATCAGAAGAAGATTTGAGAGACGAAGGTCCTTCAATATCTTTTGACGAAAGTCTTAATCTGGATGTGGATGAGTTTGATAAGGTAGTTGGCGAAGCACTCGATGATGTTGAAGTTATCGAAGAGACCGATGAAGAAGCTATCAAGGAAGTTGAAAGGCCTATAGTCAAGCTTGTCAACGGAATATTGATTAACGCAATTAAAGAGCGTGCAAGCGATGTGCATGTTGAACCTTATGAAAATTCTTTCAGGATAAGACAGAGAGTTGATGGCAGGATGTACACAGTCATGAATCTTCCTGTAAAAATAAAAAATGCTGTAACATCAAGAATTAAGATAATGGCAAACCTTGACATTGCAGAAAGAAGGTTGCCTCAGGATGGAAGGATCAAATTAAAAGTAGGCAAGAAGAAAGAAATAGATTTTCGTGTTTCTACTGTTCCGTGTTTGTTTGGAGAAAGAACTGTCTTGAGACTTCTCGATAAATCCAATCTGCAGGTTGATCTAACAAAGCTTGGATTTGAAAAGGATGCTCTTGGAGATTTTATGGCAGCTTTGGCAAAGCCATATGGAATGATACTTGTAACAGGACCTACAGGAAGTGGCAAAACCACTACACTTTACTCTGCTCTTCATCATCTAAACAAAGTTGGAGTTAATATCTCTACAGCAGAAGACCCGGTTGAATACAATTTTCTTGGTATAAACCAAGTTCAGGTAAGAGAAGAAATTGGACTTACTTTTGCCTCTGCTTTACGCTCTTTTCTCAGACAGGACCCGGACATAATAATGGTTGGAGAAATTCGAGATTTTGAGACAGCAGAGATTGCTGTAAAAGCAGCGCTAACCGGTCATCTTGTCTTAAGCACATTGCATACAAATGATGCCCCAAGCACAATCAGCAGACTTCTAAATATGGGCATTGAACCTTTTCTTGTTTCAGCTTCAGTAATATTAATTGTTGCCCAGAGACTTGTAAGAAAAATCTGCGTAGAATGCAAAGTTGAAGAAAAGGTTCCTGTGCCTGCATTAATTCAACTCGGATTTTCTGAAGAAGAAGCTGGAAGCATAAAAATATTCAAAGGCAAAGGTTGTCCGACATGCAATGGTTTAGGCTATAAAGGAAGAATTGCATTATATGAGGTTATGCCTCTTAAAGAAGAGTTAAAAGAGATGATTCTTGAGGGAGCATCAACTGATGACTTGAAGAAAACAGCTATAAGGCTTGGAATGAAAACACTAAGAATGAGCGGTCTGGTTAAAATAAAACAGGGTGTTACAACAGTAGAGGAAGTTTTGAAAGTCACTTTCGGGGATTAGATATATTATGGCAAATAAACTTGGACAGTTGCTCGTACAATCACAACTAATCACAGAAGAACAGTTGAAAGAAGCAATAACCCGTCAAAGAATAGATGGTGGAAAGCTTGGCACCAATCTTATCAGGCTTGGCTATATAACAGAAGAAAAACTTGTGTCTTTTCTGAGCCAACAATGGGGAGTGCCTGCAGTAAATTTATCAGAATATAAAATAGATTCTTCTGTCTTAAGATTGATTCCTTATGAGATTGCGAGAAAATATACAATTCTGCCTGTTGCCCGTGTGGGAGCAACTCTTACAATTGCTATGGCAGATCCTTCCAATGTCTTCGTGATAGATGATATTAAATTTATGACCGGTTACAATGTCGAGGTGGTTGTTGCTGCAGAATCAGCCATAGGTGAAGCTATAAGCAATTATTATAAAGGCTCTGCAGCTGTTGTTGCCTCAAAACAACCGGTTTCAGGCAAAATGATACAGGCAAAAGATTATACTCTAACAAAAGAAGAATTACATGAAGAAGAGGAAGAAGCTTCTCTTGATGAAGGTGTTTCTATAGATGTGGATGAATTTGACAAAGTTGTTGGTGATGCTCTTGATAGTATCGAATCTATTTCAGAACAGGATGACGCCCTTTCTACAGAGATTGATGAACCCATCGTGAAACTCGTGAATGGAATTTTGATAAATGCAATCAAAGGCGGGGCAAGTGATATTCACATAGAACCATATGAAACAACATTACGTGTCAGATACCGAGTTGATGGAGTGCTTTTTAATGCCATGAATCTGCCACTTAAAATAAAAAACCCGATCACTTCACGCCTTAAAATTATGTCGAAACTTGATATTGCTGAAAGAAGACTTCCGCAGGACGGAAGAATAAAACTGAGACTCGGTAAAAAAAGAGAAATTGACTTTAGGGTTTCTGTACTACCGACTTTGTTTGGAGAAAAAACTGTTCTCAGGATTCTTGATAAATCTAATCTTCAGATTGATCTGACTAAATTAGGATTTGAAGAAGAAGCTCTTAAGAAATTTTTAGATTCGCTCAATAAACCGTATGGTATGATTTTAGTAACAGGTCCAACAGGAAGTGGCAAGACAACTACATTATATTCTGCGCTGAATTATCTTAATAATCCTGACCTGAATATAATGACAGCAGAAGATCCTGTGGAATATAATTTTACTGGTATGAATCAGGTGCAGGTAAAAGAAGAAATCGGTCTAACTTTTGCTTCAGCTCTAAGAGCTTTTCTCAGACAGGCTCCAAATATTATACTGGTTGGAGAAATTCGTGATTTTGAGACAGCAGAGATTGCTGTAAAAGCAGCATTGACAGGTCATCTCGTTCTAAGCACATTACATACAAATGATGCTCCAAGCACAATCAGCAGATTGCTTAACATGGGAATAGAACCTTTTCTTATTTCTGCTTCTGTTATTATAATAGCAGCACAGAGACTCGCAAGAAAAATATGTTCTGAATGCAAAAGTGTTGAAAAAATACCTGTTCAGGCTCTGATACAACTCGGATTTTCCGAAGAAGAAGCAGCATCGGTAACTTGTTATAAAGGCACGGGTTGTCCGGCGTGCAATGGTTCTGGATATAAAGGAAGAATTGCATTGTACGAAGTTATGCCTGTAACAAGTGATATAAGAGAACTGATTCTCGAGGGAGCTTCGGCAGATGATCTTAAAAAAACAGCTGTTCGTCTCGGAATGAAAACATTAAGAATGAGCGGGCTTACAAAGGTTAAAGAGGGGGTAACTTCTATTGAAGAGGTTATGAGAGTTACTTTTGGAGATTAATAAAATAAAGGGGTAAGTTATGGCAACACTTTATGATTTGTTGAAAATGATGATTGAAAAAAATGCATCGGATTTGCACATTACCACTGGCAGTCCGCCGAGACTCAGGATTGACGGCAAACTTATAAATATAGATCATCCTTCTCTTACTCCTGCGGATACAAAAGCTCTATGCTACAGCATATTGACTGATGCGCAGAAGCATAAATATGAAGAAAACAATGAACTTGACCTCTCTTTTGGTGTGAAAGGTTTAAGCAGGTTTAGAGCTAATATATTTATGCAAAGAGGTGCGGTAGCAGGAGCCTTCAGAACAATACCCTTTGAAATAAGGGGATTCAGAGAACTTGGATTGCCTGAAATTGTAAACGATCTTGTAAAAAAACCAAGAGGACTCATACTTGTTACAGGTCCAACAGGAAGCGGAAAGTCAACAACCTTGGCAGCAATGGTTGATAAAATTAACTCTGAAAGGTATGACCATATAATTACAATTGAAGACCCAATAGAATATCTTCACCCTCATAAAAAATGCCTTATAAACCAGAGGGAAGTAAACGCTGATACAGTTTCATTTAAATCTGCCTTAAGATATGTTTTAAGGCAGGACCCTGATATTGTACTGATAGGCGAGATGAGAGACCTTGAAACTATAGAAGCTGCTTTAACAGTTGCAGAGACAGGACATATGACTCTCGCTACTTTGCATACTAATTCTGCAGTGCAGACAATTAACCGTATTATAGATGTATTCCCTCCACACCAGCAGGAACAGATAAGAGTCCAGTTATCTTTTGTGCTTGAAGGAATATTTGCTCAGCAATTAATACCTAAAAAATCAGGGCAGGGCAGGGTACTGGCTGTTGAGCTTCTTGTGCCGAATCCTGCTATCAGGAATCTTATCCGTGAAGACAAAATTCATCAAATATATTCAATGATGCAAACAGGGCAGGCAAAATTTGGAATGCAAACTATGAATCAGTCTTTGTATGAACTTTATTCAAAGGGTTTAATAACTTTTGAAGATGCAGTGGGCAGATCACCAATACCTGATGAAATACTACAGATGATAAATAAAGGTGTCCATGCATCCCAGGGTAAAGGGAGGTCTTAATCATGGCTACTGTTTTTCAATGGTCGGGTAAAAATACTAAGGGTGCTATTGAATCTGGAGAAATCACCGCAAATTCAAAAGAAGATGTAATTGCACAGTTAAGAAAAAGAAACATAGTAGCTACAATCGTTACAGAGAAACAGAAAAAAATAGGGGGGAAATTCTCTTTCGGAAGCGGAGTGAAAGACAAGGATATTGTTGTCTTCACACGTCAGTTTGCAACTATGATTGATGCAGGACTCCCGTTGGTTCAGGCTCTTGATATACTATCCAATCAGGTAGAAAGCAAAAATCTAAGCAAAACCCTTTTGCAGGTTAAAAGTGATGTTGAATCCGGTGCAACATATGCCGATGCTTTGAAAAAACATCCGAGGGTATTCAGTGAATTGTATGTAAATATGGTTGCAGCAGGTGAAGCAGGAGGTATTCTTGACACCATATTGAACAGATTAGCTCTATATATAGAAAAAGCAATGAAATTGAAGAAAAAAGTTAAAGGAGCATTAGTATATCCTACTGTTGTTACCACTATTGCGGTTCTGGTCATAGCAGTAATAATGATTTTCGTTGTTCCAACATTTACCAAGATGTTTGCTCAACTCGGAGGAACATTGCCATTGCCTACCCGTATTGTTGTTGGATTGAGCAATTTTATAGCTGGCGTAGGCGGATTAATAATACTTGGCGCAATAATTGGATTAATCATAGCGATTGTTCAAATAAGGAGAACTGAAAAAGGAAAATATGTTACTGATAAAATATTACTTAAACTTCCGATTTTTGGCGTTTTATTGAATAAAGTGGCTGTTGCAAAATTTACAAGAACCCTTGGAACACTGGTCAGTAGCGGTGTTCCGATACTCGATGGCCTTGAAATAACAGCAAAGACTTCAGGCAATAAAGTTATTGAATATGCAATTATGGATGTAAGAAAAGGTGTTGTTGGCGGTAAAACACTTGCAGAGCCTATAACAAAAGCAAAAGTTTTTCCTCCTATGGTTACACATATGATTGCTGTTGGTGAATCAACAGGCGCGCTGGATGCCATGCTTTCGAAAATCGCTGATTTCTATGATGATGAAGTGGATGTTGCTGTCTCGAACCTTACTGCCATGATGGAACCTTTGCTTATGGTATTTCTTGGAGGTTCTGTAGGTTTTATAGTTGTTGCAATGTATCTGCCTATATTCAAACTTATTACACTTATAAAATAAAAATTAATGTTTTCAGAAGAACCTGAAGGTTTAAAGAAAAAAATAAAGGCGCTTATAGCCTTCAGGGTAATTTTTATAACTCTTTTCTTTGCTATAACCTTCTTTTTCTGGGGTTTTAGAAAATTTCCCTATCATAACCAGTTTCTTTATCTTATTATAGGTGTCTATGCGGCTACAATCGTATATTCAATATTATATGGAAAAATAAAGAATCTAAGATATTTTGCTTACACACAATTAGTTATTGATATAATTTTTGAGACAATTCTTATTTATTTCACTGGCGGCATAGAAAGCTGGTATTCTTTTACTTTAATAATAACCATTCTTGCCTCAAGTATAGTTCTCGATAAAAAAGCTGGATTTGTAATAGCAACTCAAAGCAGTATTTTTTATGGTTCTCTCTTAAATCTTCAGTTTTATGGGATTATACCAGTTAAAACCGAATATCCGGTTGAAGTAACAGAATATCTTTATAAAATATTCATCCATGTCAGCTTCTTTTACATTACAGCTTATCTCAGCGGTTATCTTTCTTCACGCCTTGAAACTACAGAGAAGAAACTTGAAGAAAAAGATTTTGATATTAAGGACCTTGAATTTTTCAATCAGGAAATCATAGAAAGTCTTCCGAGCGGCTTATGTACAACCGATATAAGAGGCAGAACCATTATTTTCAATAAGGCTGCGGAAAGAATTACCGGCATTGATAGAAAAAATATAATAGGCAGAAAAATAGATGATGTATTGCCTTCTTTTAAATTCCCTTTTAAAGAAGGAAGGAGGGATGAGGTTTTTGATACAGGAAATCAAAAAAAAATAATTGGCCTGACAATCTCTCCTTTCAGGGGACTGGCTGGAGACCAGAAAGGTTTTATAGTAGTATTTCAGGACCTTACAAAAATCAAACAACTCGAAGCAGAGATTCAACGTAAAGAGCAACTGGCAACAATAGGCGAGCTTTCCTCGAGTATTGCCCATGAAATACGAAACCCTCTCGCATCACTTAAGGGTTCAATTCAAATGTTAAAAGAAGGTACATTCCCTGAAAGCCATAGGGAAAAACTGATGGGGATTGCTCTTACTGAGATGGATAGACTTAACAGGATTGTAACAGATTTTCTGATTTATTCACGCCCATCTCCTTTAAACCGTGATAATGTCAATATATGCGCTTTACTCGATACAACAATAGAAATCCTGAAAAATTCTGCTTCTGAAAATAAAGTATTGATAAATAGACAGTACAGTAATCATATAGAAATAGTTGCTGATTCCGGGAAACTCCAGCAGGTGTTTTTAAATCTCGGACTCAATGCTGTCGAAGCAATGCCTGATGGCGGAGAATTAACTGTTGCTGTATCGGATAAAAATGATACAATTGAAATAGATTTCAAAGATACAGGAACTGGTATTGAGGAAAAAAACCTGAAAAAAATATTTTATCCTTTTTTTACGACCAAAGAACAGGGAACCGGACTCGGACTTGCTATAGCATACAGGATTATTGAAGAACATAAAGGAGCTATAAATTTAGAAACTGTGCACGGCTCTGGAACAACATTCAAAATTATACTGCCAAAGAAAAATGAAGAGAAGCAAGGGTAGAATTCTCATAGTTGAAGATGAAAAAAGTATGAGGGAAGTATTAAAGATGCTTCTTGAAGGGGAGAATTACGATGTTATAACCGCATCCGATGGATTGGACGGAAAAGAATATATTGAGAAAGACATTTTTGATCTTATTATTTCTGACATTAAAATGCCCGGGCTTGATGGTTTCGGCCTTCTTAAGATTATTAAGGAAATATCACCGGATACTCTTGTAATAATGATAACTGCATTTGGCACGAATGAATCTGCTATCGAAGCAATGAAACTCGGTGCATATGATTATATAAACAAGCCGTTCAATATCGACGAAATAAGAATTATCGTTAATAAGGCTATCGAGAAAAAAAGACTCAGCGAACAGATAAAAGTTTTACGCGAAAAAGTTGAGACCGAGTATGCTTTAGAAAATATAATAGGTCAGAGTCCCGGCATGCAGGAATTATTCAGATTATTACCAAAAATAGCCCAGAGTAATTCAAATGTTCTTATTCTTGGTGAAAGCGGCTCAGGTAAAGAACTTGTTGCAAATGCGGTTCATAATTTAAGCCCGAGAAAGAATAAAAACTTTATTGCGGTAAATTGCGCTGCTTTTCCTGAAGGGCTTCTTGAATCAGAAATCTTTGGTTATATGAAAGGTGCTTTCACCGGAGCAATGCAAAATAAACAAGGGCTTTTTGAACTGGCTGACAATGGAAGCATATTCCTCGATGAAATAGGAGAGATGCCTTTGAACCTTCAGGTCAAATTACTGAGAGTAATAGAAAACGGTACTTTCAGACGTCTCGGCGGAACTACAGATATAAAAGTTGACGTTAGAATAATTTCAGCCACAAATAAAGATTTAAAAGAAGAGGTGAAAACTGGAAAATTCAGAGAAGACCTTTATTACAGACTTAATGTTTTTCCTGTAAGAATACCTCCATTGAGGGAAAGAAAAGAGGACATCCCTCTTTTAATCGATCACTTCCTGAAAAAACTATCATGTCCGCAGAAGAAAATTGCTCCAGATGCAATGAAGTTATTGCTGGATTATGAGTGGAAGGGAAATGTAAGAGAGCTTGAAAATATTGTTGAACGGATTGCTCTGCTTAGCGAAAAGGATAAAATAACTGCAAAAGATCTTCCACCAGAAATAACAGGTTATACCTCATTAATGGAAGAGATACCTGCATTTTCTGATGAAGGTGTAAATCTTGATAGAATAATTGAGAATATTGAAAAGGAATACATTATTAAAGCACTGGAAAAAGCAAACGGAGTAAAAACAGACGCTGCAAAACTTCTGAATTTAACTTTTCGTTCTTTCCGCCATAGGCTCAGAAAATACGGGATAAAATAAAGCCGCTCTGTAGTTGTATGTGTTCTGCATGTTTATTATATGCAGACGCGGGTCGGGTTTACAAAAATAACTTTCAATTGTTAGTATAATATTCTTGAGCGGAGAGGTGGCCGAGCCGGTCGAAGGCAGCCGCCTGCTAAGCGGTTGTGGGGGTAAAACCTCACCCAGGGTTCGAATCCCTGCCTCTCCGCCATAATAAAATGATTTTAAAGTTTTATGAAAAAGATCAGAGAAGATGAAACCACAGAGGGCAAAGAGTTTTTCTTTGTGTTCTATGTAGTTACATTTTGACATTACTATTAAAACCTTATAGGAGGATGAGATGAAGAAAACATTGGTTATTATAATTGGATTGTTATTAATATTTTCAATTGCTGCTTGTAAGAAAAAGGAAGAACAGGCTCCATTGCCGCAGACTCAGGTGCCTATGATGCCAGGCGGAATGCCGCAGGGACAGACACCTCAGGGACAGATGCCACCTGCAGGACAGATGCCTCCTGCGCAGATGCCTCCTTCACAAATGCCTCCTGCAGGTCAAATGCCTCCTGCACAGATGCCTCCCGCAGGTCAAATGCCTCCCGCAGGTCAGCCCGGCATGATTGGAAAAATGAAAACTCAGGTAATTGTTCCTCCATCTGTAAAAGGTCAATGGAGCGGAGCTAAATTAATAGTTGAAGATAAAACAACAAAAACCAGGCAAGAATATACCGTTAAACTTAATAGCGATTTTACTATTCCGAACACAAATTTAAAAATACATGTAGGTGATTTTCTGCCAGAAATGAAATTTGAAGGAACGACTATTACATCAAGTTCAAATCAGCCTAACAACCCTGCTCTTAGTGTTCGTATTTATGAAAACAATAAACAGATATTCCCTGATCCAAAGACAGGAAAACAATGGGCATGGCTATTCTCAAAAGTGCCAACAATGCATGCTTTTGTGCACCCCAAATATAGCGTTATTCTGAAAGAAGGCATAAAAAAGGGATAATTTATTTTGCGCCCATAGCTCAGCTGGATAGAGCGACGGACTACGAATCCGCAGGTCGGGGGTTCAAATCCTCCTGGGCGCGCCAACTCTGTGAACACGGTGAAACACAATGAACATGGAAGCGGGTTTGTGCATGCGAAATAAATATGCAAAATATAGTCATTAATCTCAACAAACCCGCTGATATGTCCTCACAGCAGGCTGTTACAAAAATAAAAAAACTTTTTAAAGCAAAAAAGGCTGGTCATGCTGGAACTCTTGACCCTATTGCTTCTGGTGTTCTGCTTGTGTGTCTTGACGAAGCAACAAAAATTACAAGATTTCTTTCAGACCTTGAGAAAGAATATATTGTTAAAATCAAATTTGGTGAAAGAACAGATACATTTGATTCAACAGGCAAAGTTATTGAAACAAAGCCAGTAGATTTTTTAACAGAAGATAAAATTTTGAGCGCTCTTGAAAAATTTACTGGAGCAATAAAACAGAAGCCTCCGGTTTATTCTGCAATCAAAATAAACGGTAAAAGGTTATATAAACTTGCACGAAAAGGCATATATGTTGATGTTCCCGAAAGAATTGTGAATATCAATAAAATTCAGGCAATAGCTTTTAATCTGCCTTTTTTTGAATTTAAAGTATCCTGCTCAAAGGGGACTTATATAAGGTCATTATGCGATGATATTGGCACATATCTTGATAGTGTTGCACACATGGTTTCTTTAATCAGAAGTCGCATCGGAATTTTTAAAATACAGGAGGCTTTTTCTTTCGGAGACTCTGAGGATAGATTAAATAAAGCAATTTATTCAATTGATTCAGCTGTTTCACACCTTAATGAAATTATAATAGAACCAGAAGATTTCAAAAAACTAAAAAATGGCTTTCCCCATGAAATTTCAAATAAAACAATAGGTTTTGAAACACAGTATATTAGACTGAAAAACCCTCAAAATATCCTTCTTGGAATAGGGAAAGTTGATAATAATCTTATTAAAATCGAGAGATTGTTAAACTAATTTATTAAGGTTTTTAATGAATGTCCTTGTATTAAATAAAAAAAATACTTGACAAGATTATTTTTTTTTGTAATTATTAAGCTATGTTATTTGGCGCGAAGAGCATTATCGGATTAGATATTGGCTCGGCGTATCTTAAAGTGGTTCAGCTTAAAGATACCAAAGGAGGCTATGAGCTTGAACTTATGGACATGTTACAATTGCCTCCTGAATTAATTGTTGACGGTTCTATAATTGATTCCATTCGACTTGTTGAGGCTCTCAAAGAACTTGCATCTAAAGCAAAAATTAAAGGTAAAGATGTTGTTATAAGCATGGCTGGCCATTCAACCGTCATAATTAAAAGAGTTTCCTTGCCCGATATGTCAGAAGAAGAATTATATGAATCAATAAAATTCGAAGCCGAGCAATATATACCTTTTGATATAGAAGATGTTAATCTTGACTTTCAGATATTGGGTCCAAAAGAAGAACCCGGTCAAATGGATGTTATACTTGTTGCGGTCAAGAAAGATATTATAAATGATTATCTAACGGTTGTTAAAGAAGCAGGTTTTAATTGCCAGATTGTTGATGTGAATTCATTTGCTCTCGAAAATATATATGAAATAAATTATGAGATTGAACCTAATAAAAATATTGCGCTGATAAATATTGGCGCAAGCACAATAAATATGAATATCCTTAAGGGCGGTATTTCAATTTTCACCCGTGATAGTGCAGTAGGAAGCAATTTGCATACCGAAGTGCTCCAGAGGGAGTTTAATTTAACATATGAAGTTGCCGAGAGACTCAAACGCGGGGAAGCTGTTGAAAATGTCCCGCCACAGGATGCATTTTCGGTTATGGAATTAGCATCCGAAGAAATAATCGGAGAAGTAAATCGCTCTCTGGAATATTTTCACGAAGATGTAAATGAAATCATTCTCAGCGGCGGTTGCGCTATTATCAAAGACTTTCCGAAATTACTCGCTGAAAAAACAGGAGTTGAAACAAAAGTTATACAGCCTTTTAAAAACATAAAAATACCCAAGAAATTCGACACTGCATACATTGAAGAAATTGCTCCGATTTATGCGGTAGCTACAGGACTTGCAATCAGGAGGCCAGGAGACAGATGATAAAAGTTAATCTGCTCCCTGTAAAAAGAAAGAAAAAAGCAAAGCCTTTACCGAAGTTCATAATAATTTCTGTTCTTTCAACCGTGGTCATTTGTATTCTTATGGCTTATCTAACATTCTTCTTTAGTTCGATGCTTTCCCAGAGAAAAATTCAATTCAAAGAAAATGAAAGAAAAATCGCACAGCTCAAAGATCAGATAAAAGCTGTTGATGATTTTGAAAAGAAGAATAAGATGTTCAAAGAAAGGACCGAGGTAATAGAGCAACTCAGCAAAAACAGGAGTGTTCCTGTGAAAATACTCGCTGAAATAAGTTCGCTTCTGCCAAAAGGTATATGGTTGCAGGCAATGTCTGTAACCAATCAGAATGTCGTCATAAACGGGTTTGGTTATACAAATTCAGAAATAGTTTCTTTTGTTGATAATCTCAAAGCATCGCAATTATTTATGGATGTTTATCTTGAAGAATCAAAGAGCGCTGAAAAAGAAAAAATATCGGTTTATACTTTTAAATTATCATGCAAGGTAAAGGTTTAGCATGGCATTGAAATTAAACATAAATACAAAAAATATCCCGACATATTTAAAGGTAATTCTTTCATTTTTACCTGCAGTGATAATCATTGTTCTTGTCACATTTCTTGTCATTCTCCCTAAACATAAAGAAATAAAAGAACTCGAAACAAAAATAGCGGCTCAGGAAAATGAGATAGCAAAAAATCAGGCTAAAGCGTCCAAGCTTTCTGCATTGAAATTTGAAAATGAAAAACTAATGAAAAGGCTCGAGGAACTTAAGCAGCAATTGCCCGAGGAAAAAGAAGTAAGCACCCTTTTAAAACAGGTTTCTGATTTGTGCATACGCTCGGGGTTAAAAGTCAATCTGTGGAAACCCGAGGCGAAAAGAAATCACCCGAGCGGTATTGTTTATGAAATACCTGTAAAGGTTGAACTTGCCGGAAGCTATCACAGTCTCGGATATTTCTTCAGCAGTCTGACAAAATTAAACAGGATAGTAAATGTTGCTGATTTCAAGCTCTCAGACCCGAAACCTGATAAAGGTTTTGCAATAGTAAAAGTGGCTTTTACAGCAACGACCTTTTCGTCTGTTCCTGAAGAGGAAATAGCAAAAGCAGGAGAAGCAAAAAAAGGTGAAAAGAAAAAATAGAATAATCTTTATTATTGCACTTTGTTTTTTAACAGCTTTAATTGCAGGCTGTAAAAAAGAACAGCCTGTAAAGAAGCCAGCTGCCGAGAAGGTAAAACCCGCAGCGGTTGAGGTTAAAAAGCCTGTGGAAGAGGTTAAAAAGGAAGAGCAACAGGAAGTTGTTTATGATGCAAAGGGCAAAAGAGATCCATTTCTCTCGCTTGTTGAAATAACAAAACAAAAACCGGTCAGGAAAAAAGGAGCAAGTCCATTTGAAAGTTATGATGTAGAGGAAATAAAGCTTCTTGCAATAGCTTCAAGCAAAGATAAATACTACGCTCTCATCCGTCTGCCTGATAAAAAGAACTATACAATTACCGAAGGCATGACACTTGGACTGCAAGGCGGAAAAGTTGAAAAGATAACGAAAGATTCTGTAATCATAAGGGAATATGTGAAAGATTACAGGGGTGAAATAAAACCAAGAGATGCAATTTTGAAACTCCATAAGGGGGATGAAGAATGAAAAAGATTTTTATAGATAAGAGGAGACATTTATTTAGAAAAAGTTTCTCTCTTTTCAGGTTTAAACAATTTTATGTTACGAAAATAATACTGGTTATATTCATGCTCGGAGCATTATTTAATTTTCTGGGCTGCGCTTCATCAGGGAACAAATCAGGAGAGACTTTAAAACCTGTTGAACCTGCTGTAATCACCTCCATAGATATTCAGGATAATATGGTAAAAATTACTGCCAGCAAACCGTTTATTTATACAGTTTATAAACCCGGAGACCCTTACAAATTAATAATTGACCTTCCGGATGTATCTGCTGGAACATTTACCAAAAAGATTGTGTCCAGAAAAAGCGCTGTTACTGAAATTACACCTTCACAGATTAACACACCTTCGCTTATAACAAAACTTGAAATGCTTTTGCAGAATCCTTCAACTTATGAGCAGGAATATAAGAACAATGTTCTTGTTATTAAGGTAAAAGAAGAAATTCCAGCCATTAAGGCTGAACCTGTAAGTGATATAAAAGTTACAGAACTTTTACAGGAGCAAAGAAAACCTGTTGCTGTTATTGAAAACGTGCCTGAAACACCATCAGCTCCTTCAGTGCCCCTGCCTGACGCAACAGAAGTAACAAATATTTCATTTGCACAATCAGGCAAAACAGTAAAAGTCAAGATTAAAGGAAATGGCACAATGATACCGAATGTTTTTCCTCTGGAAAACAGGATAGTTGTTGATATTCCTAATGTAATTCTCAGCACAGCTGTACCATCCGAAGTTATGTCACCTGTAAGAGGAATACGTTCGGGCAAATATGATGATAAAGTAAGGCTTGTTCTTGACCTTAAAGAAGATACAAACTTTGATGTTGCAGCAATCGGAGATTCAATAATAATCAGTTTGCGCAAACCCGGTGAAGAGCCTGAAGCAGTTCAGATGACAAAAAATATGCTTGCCGAGCCAGAGGCAACTGCATCTACTGAAGAGCCTGTTAAAGTTCCCGAAGCACTTGCAGGAAGCAAATGCGAATCATACCTTGCTGGCAAGGAAAATGTTAACTTTGATTTTCAGGATCAGGATATAGTGCCAATACTAAGACTTTTTGCAGACATCAGCAGCTGCAATCTTTTCCTGCATCCTGATGTTAAGGGCAAAGCTACAATGAAATTCCGCGATGTGCCATGGAATCAGGCTCTTGATACAATACTGAAAACCTTCAGCCTTGATAAGTCAGTGGAAGGAAATGTTATAAGAATAGCTCCAAATACTGTATTTGCAAAGGAAAAGGAAGACAAAGTTAAACTTCAGGAAGCTCAGATAAAAGCAGAGCCACTGGAACAAAGAATCTATCCAATAAGTTATGCTGATGTTGGAGTTGTTGAGGCCGCTGTTAAAAAGGTCCTGACTCCGAGAGGAAGCATAAATGTTGACAGAAGAACAAGCTCAATGGTTGTTAAAGATGTGGCTTCTGTTTTTCCCGAGGTCGAAAGTTTTCTTAAAACTCTTGATAAACCAACACCACAGGTGTTAATAGAAGCAAGAATTGTTGAAGTCAACACAAACAGCGAGCGCGAGCTTGGAATTCAGTGGGGAGTTAATCTTCAAACCACAAATACGCTTGCCTCAATCGGCGGATTGAGCGGAGTGCCTTTGCTTTCAACAGGTCCTTTTACAGGAGGAAACTATCTCGTTGATTTCCCCGCAAAAGGCGTTGGTCCATTGTCAGGTTCAGGTTTTACATTTGGCATAATAGACCCTGCAAGGTCAATAGGTCTTGACCTTCAACTTTCTGCGATAGAAACAATGGGAAATCTTAAAGTCATTTCAAATCCAAAGGTGCTGACAATAGACAATGGCAAAGCAAAAATATTGCAGGGCAAAAGTATTCCTGTCAGAAAGCTTACAACTGAAGGTACGGTATCAACAGAATTTAAGGATGTAACTCTTGAACTTAATGTAACCCCTCATATAACTCCTGACAAATCGATAAGCATGAGTGTTGAGATTAAAAAAGAAGAGCTTGACCCTACAGTTCCATCTGTTGAAGGCGTGCCGGGCACAGACAAAAAAGAAGCAAACACAAACGTTATTATAAAAGATGGCGAAACCATAGTCATTGGCGGTATGTACAAAGTTACAACAAATGACTCAGAATCAGGTGTTCCTGGATTAATGAGAATACCAATACTTGGCTGGCTTTTTAAATCAACTAAGGTTGTATCAAATACAAGTGAATTGCTTATATTCATAACTCCAAGAATTGTTGAGAAACCATGAGAAAAATCATAAAGGGGGTAAAATGAAAAGGAGTCTTTTGAATATTTTTCTTTTCTGTTTTTTTATAATTTTTATCCTTGCAGGATGCGGAGGCGGTGGTTCTGGTTCGCCCGGCTCTTCAGGAAGTGAGAATACCGGAATCCAGATAAAGGCAGTTTCAATAACAAGTGAAAAAGGACCTGATTTTGACGTTTATTCTGCTCCTCTGGCATGTCCGGCTAATGACCCTACAAAATCTGAAG